>DATEFT010001020.1:0-8875 GCA_035280505.1 Blastocatellia bacterium
GCCCGCGACGATCTCGCCCTCCCCGTCGGCCGTCACCGCGCCCTGGCGCACGGTCGCGCCCTCGACCACCTCGCCCAGGTCGCGCACGTAGATCGGGATGCCTTCCTTGCCGGTCTTGACGATGATGCCGGCGATGTCGGCGGAGGATTCGACCAGGCCGATGCCGCGCAGCAGATACTGCTCCGGGCCGTGCTCGATGTAGGCGCCGCCGACATTGGCGTTGTTGCGCCCGACGGCCTCGAGCACGTCGCGCAGAGTCAGGCCATAGGATTGGAGCTGGGCCGGGTCGAGGCGGACCTGAAACTGTTTCTCGAAGCCGCCGAAGCTGTTGACCTCGGTCACACCGGGCACGCCGAGCAGTTGCCGGCGTACGCTCCAGTCCTGAATGGTGCGCAGCGCCGTGGCGTCATGCTTGTGGCCTTCCGGACCGGGCGCCGCCTTGAGTTCATACTGGTAGATCTCGCCGAGCCCGGTCGAGATCGGCCCCATCTCCGGCGAGCCGATGCTCTCCGGGATCTGCTCGCGCGCCTGGGTCAGCCGCTCGAGGACCAGTTGGCGCGCGAAGTAGGTATCGACCGAATCATCGAAGACGACCGTCACGGCGGAGAGACCGAACTTGGAGACCGAACGGATCTCTTCGATATCGGGCAGCCCGCTCATCGCCACCTCGACCGGAAAGGTGATCTGCCTTTCGATCTCGAGCGGAGCGAGGCTCGGGGCGGCGGTCAAGATCTGCACCTGAACGTTGGTCACGTCAGGGACGGCGTCGATCGGCAGCTTGAGCAGACTGTAGACGCCGGCGCCGATCATAATCGCCACCATCAACAAGACGAGCAGGCGTTGAGAAACAGAGAAACGTATTAGTGCGTTGATCATAATTCTCCTGAGGATGACAATCCTGATCAGTGTCCGTGCTCTCCCATTTCACCTTTCAAGAGCTGCGTCTTGAGCGTAAAGCCGCCCTTGCTCACGACTTTCTCACCGGCCTTCAATCCGCCGGTGATCTGGCGCCGGCCGTCGATCAAGCCGCCCGCCTGAACCTCACGCACGTCAAAGTGCCCGGGCTCTTTTTCATCGGGCACGAAGACGACCGATCGCTCACCGAGGCGCTGCACCGCTTCATCCGGAATCACGACGACCTTCTCCGCCGAGCCCTGGCCGCCGCCGGCGGTCCTGAAACTGATCTCGACGAAGTTGCCGACCTTGAGCCGCTCCCCCGGATTGGCGATCTCCACGCGGACCCGGGCGGTGCGGGTCTCCTCGTTCAGAATCGGGTCGATGTAGGTGACGCGTCCGGTGATCGCCTCACCCCCTCCGGCGCTGCGAACCTGCGCCGTGGTGCCGGTCCGCAGCGGCTTGACCTGCGCCTCCGGCACATTGGCAATGACCCACAGGTTCGAGATATCGGCGATGGTGAAGAGCGGCTTGCCCGCCTCGATACCGGCGCCGGCATTGACCAGGCGCTCGGTAATCGTGCCGGAGATGGGCGCCCGAAGCGTGATGATCGACGTATCATGGCCCCTTCCTCCGAACCCATGCTCCGGCCCGGTTTCGGGCAGACTGGCTCCGAGCGATCGCAGGCTGCTCCGGAGGTGGTCGACTTCCACTCGCGCCGTCTCGACTTCGGCTTGCGCCTGCTGCACTTCGCGGTTGAGCGAGATGTTGCTCTGAAACTCGTATTCGGCCTTGGCGGTCTTATAAGCGGCCTCCGCCGCGATCTGGTCTTTGCCCGCTCCCGCGCCGATCTCGATCAGCTTATTGGTGCGGCGCAGGTTGGCCTCGGCTTCATCGAGTTTGGCCCGGGCCTGCGTGACCGAAACACGGTTTTCCGGTTTTCTGATCCGCTCGAGGGTCTGAGTGGCCAGCATCAATCGCGTTTCGGCTTCGTGCAACTTGCCGTGCATCTCCGCCACCGCCGGGCTCGAGATGACGGCGAGCGCCGCCCCGGCGCGGACCCGGTCGCCAAGCGCAACATTGACCCGTTCGACGCGGCCCCCGGCAAGCGGCGTCACCTGCTGGGTCTGCTGCTGATTGGTCTCCACCGAGCCGGTCACGCGCAGGACTTCATCAGCCGCCTGCTCGACGGCTTCGGCCGTCTCGATCTTCGCTTCCTTGAGGGCTTCTTCGGAAAGTTTGACCTCCCCGGCCTCGCCGGATCCATGCTCAGCTCCGTGCTCGTCCTGACCTTTGATCTCGGCCGTCTTCCCCGCGTCGCTCGCACTCTCATTCGAGGTGCCGCCGCCGGAGCAGGCCGCGGAGAGCAGCCCCATCGCCGCCAGCATCACGCCCGCGATAGTCATCAGGATCTTTGTTCTCTGTAGTCTGGACATCGGATAATTCCTCGCTCTCTCGGTTCAGTTGTTACTCGTTGACCGTCTGGCCCAGCGCGGCATGAAGATCGGCCATGGCGCGGTAACGCTCGGCGAACACTTCGGTCAACTCACGCTGTGAATCGATCAGCCGCCGCTGTTCGGCCAGCAACTCGCTCATCCGGAAGGCTCCGGCGTCATAAGCCGCGCGCATGGTGCGGACGTTCTGCACGGAGCGCGCAATCACTCCCTGTTCGTAGGTCTGAAGCGAGCTCCGGGCGGCTTCATAGCGCCGGTAGGCCGCGATCACTTCCGAGCGAACCGCCGCTTCGGTGAATTCGCGCCTCGCCCGGGCCTGCGCGATTGCCAGCTCGGCTTCGGCTTTGGCTCCCTGATTGCGATTGAGGACCGGCAAAGTGATCGAGATGCCGAAGCTGAGCAGCTTGTCGCGGTCACGCAACACGCCGACCGGGGTCCGATCGAAAGACGACCTGGCGTCGGTATATTTGGTGAAGGCGGCCACCTGCGGAGCGGCTTGCGCCCTGGCCAGTTGGTACCCGGCCCTCGCGACCTCTTCGTTGATTCGCGCCAGGCGCAGGTCGGGGCGGGTGCGCAACGCGATCTCCACCGCCGCCGCCGTGGTGGCCGGCGGTTCGGGCAGCAGCGGCGCGGTCAACAACTCGCGCAGCCGCAGGGGCTCATCCGCGGGCATGCCCGCCAACTGTTTCAACCGTAGAAAGGCCGCCTGCAAGCGTCCTTCGACCAGCGTGCGCCGCGCCCGCAAACGGTCGACCTCCGCCCGCACCAGGTTCAATTCCAGGGGGGCGGCGTCACCCTCCGTCACTCGCGCCTCCACAATCCGCGTCGTCTCGAGATCGACGGTGTGAAGATGCTGCGTAACTTCCAGCTCTCGCAGCGCGACCATGACTTCGGCATAGAACGCCCGCACGTCCGAAGCGAGCCGCCGCTCGCGATCCGCGACCCCGGCCTCGGCGGCTTCAAGCTCGACTCGGGCCAGGTCGAGCCGCCGCCCGCGCTGCCCGGCGAGTTCGAGCGGCACCGAAAGGCCGACGCTCGTCTGGCGCTCGTCCGGCGAGCCGGTCAGCCGTCCGGTCGTCTGCTCAAAATCGATGGTGGGATTCGGCCGGAGCCCGGCCTGGCGCGAGCGGGCGCGGGCGCGGTCGATCTCGAGCCGCGCGGCGGCCAGTTCGGCATTCGATGCGAGGGCGCGGCGCACCAGGTCAATGGAGGCTGCTCCCTGCACCGGATCGACATACTCGGCCGCCCAACTTTCGGGACGGCCTGACCTCTCCACCGCCCGGACTTCAGCGGTGGGGAGAGCCGGTTCCTGGCCCTGACCCGGGGTCAACGAGGCACAGACGATGACGAGGGTCGAGAGAGCGCTGATGAACAGACGCACTCCTTCCCCTCGCTCGCCGATAGATGAAAGCGAGGTCCAATAAATCTTCATAGTCCAACCTGTTTGGCAGTCTGTAACCGGCCGTGCAGACCGGCGCCTCTCAGGGCGCGGAAATGCCGACGGCACGGGATCAAAACGCCCGTCGGAAGCCGTCCTCATCTTCCTCAGGACCTGGCGATACCGGGAGATGCCGGCTCAGTACGGCCGCTTGAATCTGAATTGAAAAAATGTAGGGAGACTTAAGAGAGCCGCGGAGGGTGAAAAGTGCCGCGAAGAGGCGATGACGGGAGGGAAAGCTTCACCGGCTCGCCGGGCTGCGGCGAGCAGTTGAGGGTGGCAATATCGACCCGGATGCCGGGCATGACATGGGAACAACAGCAGAAACAATCCTCATCCGATTGTTCCGGCGGTGTCTCATCACCGGGAAGCAAGGGCTGGTTCCGGTCGGTATGCTGAATGATTGCTAAATGAGATGGCTGATTCTCTGGAATCTGATTAGATTGAGCCGAATTTGCGACTACTAAAGGTAGCCTCTCGGCATCTTCCAAACAAGGCCGCGGTCCAAAGATATCCACGGCAACCATATCGGCTAAAGTGAAGAGGATGAAAAAAACGGCGATGCCGCGCCGAACGCCGCTGGGTCTCATCAACATTTCGCATAGCCTTAACAACATAAGCTCTCCGGAACTTAACAGACGGTGAAGTGAGAGTCAAACACTATTATTTCAATCGTCCTCACTCGTTCATCGCCGTGAAGGCCCCGCTGACCATTATCAATGGGGTGGTTGAGGATGATTGATCCGAGGTTGCCTGATTAAAAAGCGCCTCGTTGAAACCACGGCGGCGGACCGTCCTCAGCAGTGTGGAAATTTACACAATAGTCCCGAAGAACCTGGGCAATTTCCCCAGATGATAAATTCAAAGTCGGTAGTCTGTGAGAGAAGATGCTTTTTCCGCCCGGCACGGATCTTGCCCAGGGTTAACCTAAAGCATGGCGAAAATTCGCGGTGTGAAGAACATTGTAAGAGACCCTGGGGTCTGATTCGCAGTCGGAGGTCCGGAATAGCGCCTCTGCGCTCGGAGAGAATTGTTATGGCTATCACAATCTTAAATCAGCATGACTCAGTGGCATTTCTAAGAGAACGAGCAGTTGGCCGGCTGGGTTGCATTATCGATGGGGCTCCCTATGTCGTGCCCGTGAACTATTACTTTGATGGCGAGGATATTTACGTGCACTCTTTGCCCGGTCGAAAGATCGAGGCCCTGCGTGCCAATCCCAGCGCGTGTTTGCAGGTGGATGAGATTCGGGATGCTTATCATTGGCGAAGCGTGATCGCTTACGGGCGCTATGAAGAGATCACGCACGAGCCGCAACGTGAGCAGATCCTGGCGGAGCTTTTCCATCGCCTGCCGCATCTCACCCCGGCCGAAGCGAGGCAGGCCAGAGGAAGGGGCGAGACCGTCATTTTTCGGCTAAGAGTCGGCGAGATCAGCGGTGTCAGAGAAACCTGGTGAGAGGCTCGACCTCCACGACGATTGAATTTTATTCGACGATCATCAATCGCCGGCAAAGACGGCGAGCGCCTCCACATTTTCGAGGACGAGGCGGCGCCCATCGATCGTAATCAAGTGGTTGCTCTGCAAGCGCGCGAGGGCGCGGGAAACGACTTCGCGCACCGAGCCGATGCGCGCCGCGATCTGTTGATTGGTGAGGACCAGGGTAATTTCAAGGCCGGCCGAAGTCGCTTTTCCGCGGGTCCGCGCTTCGCCCAGAAGCCACCGCGCCAGGCGCTGGTCCACTTCCCGCAGCGAGAGAGCTTCGACCAGCTCCGCGCATTGACGCAACCTGCCGGCCAACAGTCTCAACGCCGCCAGCGCGATTCGCGGGTGCTGCAAGCACAACCCTCTGACATCGTGTTTGGCGAGAAAAAGAACGGTGGTCTCTTCTTCGGCGGCGACACTCGAAGGATAAGGCCGGTCATCAAAGACCGGCAACTCCGCGATGGTGGCGCCGGCTCGTTCGACGTGGATCACCTGTTCGCGCCCGTCCAGGCCTTCACGGAAGGCCCGGAGGGCCCCCGTGACCACGACGAAGAGGCCTTGCGCTTCGTCGCCCGCAATAAACAACAGCTCCTCGCGCCCCAAACGCTTTTCGACGGCGCGCTCCGCCAGGTCTTGGAGTTCGGAAGATCCCAGTTCGCCAAAGAGCGCGGTTCTTTGCAAGGCAGCGATCTTGTCGATAATCGTCATGCCTCATGATCACGCGGACGCACCGGCAATTCAAGCCGAATAGAATCCCAACTTGGTGAAGATCAAAAAGGTCAGCGAGTAAGCGATCTCGAGCAGACCCGCTCGCGTCAAGCTGATCGTGTTGACCGGCTTGAGCAATTGCCGAAAAGTTCGCGCCAACACCGGTCCGAAGGCCATCAAGGCCAGGAGACTGAGATCGCCGAAGACGATCAACGCCAGCAAGGCCGCGCAGAGAAAGAGATGATAGCCCGCGCAACTCCACCGCAACCGCTGCCAGTCTTCCTGTTTGCGCGGGTTGAGCCCATAGATGCGCAGCTTGATATAGAAGACGCTGCTGGCAAAGTAGAAGGCGCTCAACAACCACAGCCAGAGAGCCGTCGCGTCCCAAACGCCGCGCGCGGCGTAGTAGCCGGCCGGCGCCGTCAAGGTGAGGCCGGCAATCGCCAGCAGTTCGCCGCCAATCGACCGTTCCTCCAGCCGCGTGGCCTGCCGTCCGTTGATCAGCAGCAGCGCGCCGCCGGCCAGGCCGATCGGAATCAGCCGGAAGAGGTGCCAGACCAGAATCAGCGGGAGCCCGGCGGCAAGAGACAGCGCCAGATAGACGACGAGTAGCCGCCCCGCCCCGCCGGCATCGCGCCCCCGTGTTCGCGCCCGCCACCAGACCAGCAGCGATTCCCGCGAAATAAATAAGAAGCTGGCCGACAGCAGCAGCGACAGGGCCGCCCAGTCGAGCTGCCCCGCCACCGCCACGCCGAGCGCGAACGGCACATAAAGCATCGCCCAGGCGCCGTGTTCTCTGGGTAATTTCAACTTCGATGACAAGCTCATGAAATCTCCTGATTGCAATTCCACCATTGTTGAATCTTGACCGCGATGACTTAAGTCACTGCGAGCGGCACGATGAATGCATATCCTGTTCCCGGGATCGCGCCTCGGATTCCGGGGAAACTTTAGTCATCCGATTTCAGGGAGGAATTATGACCATCAATGCAAACCAGACCGTAAAAGAGTTGGCCGTCACATTGCCGGGCGCCACCCGCGTCTTCGAGCAATTGGGCATCGACTACTGTTGTGGCGGCGGCCGCACGCTGCTCGACGCCTGTCAATCCGCAGATCTGAGCTTCGAGGAGGTCACACGTTCGCTCGTCGCGGCTAAGTCCGCCGAACAGACCGACAGGCCCTGGCCAAATTGGCAACGGGAATCGCTGGCCGCGCTGACCGTTCACATCGTGGTTCAGCATCATGCATTCACCAAACAGGAGCTGGAGCGCCTGGAAAAGCTCTTCGAGAAGGTCTGCTCGCGCCACGGCGAGAGACATCCGGAACTGTTCGAGGCCCAACAGTTATTTCGACGCCTGAAGTTGGATCTGGTCCCGCACATGCTCAAAGAGGAGCAGGTCCTCTTCCCCTATCTCACGCGCCTGGAGGTTGCCGTACGCGAGGATCGTGCCATTCCGCCCCCCTTCTTCGGCACGGTGCGGAATCCGGTCCGCATGATGTCGACGGAGCACGACCTGGCCGGAGAGTTGTTGAGCGGGCTGCGGCGGGTGACCGGCGATTTCACGCCCCCGGCCGATGGATGCATCAGTTACCAGACGCTCTATCAGGCGCTGTCCGCCTTTGAAGCCGACTTGCACCGGCACATCCATCTCGAGAACAACATCCTCTTCCCACGGGCCATCGAGATGGAAGACCGGGCGGCCCCCGAGTTCCAGCAGGCCGGCAGCGAGTACCACTGCCACGGGCACTGACGCGGATGGAGAGTGGTTGGAAGATTCCGACCTTGATCGGGACGGCTGACCGGGACGCGGCGCGGGCCGTGAATGATGGAACGCGCCGCCGCTTTGGGGAATATCACCCACTCGCTGCGCAAATTTTCCCAACTGTCCGCCGGTTCCCCATCGCGGTCCGGCGAATAATCTCCGGGGCCGACCAGGTTTACGATTTTATCCGAGGCATAGCCGTTGCTAAGCAAAGCGCAGCCTTCGGGATTACTTCAATCGCAATCCCAGGGGGCCGCGAGGCGGAAGAAAGGATGGAGGGCAGAGGTAATGACCAAGGAAACGATCAAAGCGGCGATCTGGGGTCTGGCGGTGGCCGGGCTGCTGGCGGTTTTGATCATCGCGGGCTCGCGTAATCTGGCCCATTTCGACGCGGCCCTGGTCGCTTACACCTTCGCCACGGTGTTTGCTTCGTTCGGCGTCACCTATCGCTATGCGATGTGGCTTCAGCGTCCGCCCACGGCCCTGTATTGGCGACGCGGCTGGCAGGTGTTCCTGAGGCCCAAAGATCTTGGGCGCAATCTGGTGAGGTGGGCGGCCAGATTGGTCCACGAATTCGCCTTCAATCATTTCATCTTCAAACGGGGGCGGGCGCGTTGGGGAGCCCACTGGCTGATCATGTGGGGATGCCTGACAGCCGTGGCCATCACGTTTCCGCTCGTCTTCGGCTGGATTCATTTCGAGACCCTGCCGGACGACACCGATTGGTATCGCGCTTATCTGTTCGGCTTTCCGACTTTCGCTTTTCCGATTCATTCGGTGCTCGGCTTTCTGATCTTTCACGGATTGGTCTGGTCGTCGGTGCTGGTGATCGCGGGAGTGATGCTGGCCATGCGGCGGAGGATGCGCGATCACGGAGCCGCGGCCTTGCAGCAATTCGCCGAAGATTTTCTGCCGCTGATTCTGCTCTTTGCGATCAGCGCGACGGGATTGATGCTGACCGCGAGTTATACCTGGATGAAAGGCTATGCCTACGACTTTCTGGCCATCCTGCATGCGATCACGGTGATCTTCACCCTCTTGTGGCTGCCGTTCGGTAAATTCTTCCATATCTTCCAGCGGCCGGCGCAACTCGGGGTGAGTTTTTATCAGGATGCCGGCGCACGCGAAGAACC
>DATEFT010001021.1:0-5630 GCA_035280505.1 Blastocatellia bacterium
CTGAAGGAAGTTGAGCATGAACTTGCGATAGTCCATCCCGAACTTGAAGGTATGGTTCCGCAGGGTCTTCGTGGCGTTCGCGTTGAAGGTATAGGTCGTCGGCGCGATGACCAGGTCGGTGAACGTGTTCTGCCCGAGCGATGAGAAGTTCTGCACGTCGATTCGCGGAAACTCCGCTTGCTGCGCGACCTGTGCCACGTTGGGCGCAAAACCGAGCGAGGTCAGATCGAAACCGGCCGAGAGCGGACGGCGATCGACGTAGCGGCGATTGAGCCCCAGCCGCAGATCCAGGACCAGGGTCGGGCTGACCGTGTAGGTATGATCCATCGACACGCTCTTGGTGCTGGTGAAGGTCGGCCCGTCGCCGTTGCCGCCGCCGCCGGTGGAGTTGGCCGCATTCTGGAAGAGATTGACCGGCTGATTGGAATCTCCGGACCATGAGAACCGCAGGAACGCCCGCCATTTGTTGTTAAAATTGTGGTCCACCCGCGTGTCGATCCGATTGCTGTCGGCCGGTGAGGTGCCGGCGGCCGTATAATTACTTTGCTGCGTGAACGGATTACTGGGCGTGGTGTTGGGCAGCGGATAGTACTGCATCAGGGCGCGCGCCACCGGATCGATCCGGTTGGGCGCAATCACGTTGGCTCTTCCGTTATAGCTGAATTGGTCGCGGATCAACGGCGTATTGCTCGCGCTGGTCGGAAGCGCCGGGTCATATGCCGGATTCGCGCGGGTCGTCAGCGGATCATAAATGGGAATGAGATTTCCCTGCGCATCCCGCAGGTTCGAGAAATCGCCGTTGCGCCATTCAGGCAAGGGCACGGTGTTGGTCGTCACCCTGGCGGCGCGTTCCCGCACTCCCTCGTAATTGAAGAAGAAGAAGGTACGCTCCTGGCCGTTGTACCCCGGCAGCCTGACCGGCCCGCCGACATTGCCGCCGAACTGGTTACGTTTGAAACTTCCCTTCTCGATTCCGGCGCGATTGCTGAAGAAGTTATTGGCGTCGAAGACGCTGTTGCGCATAAACTCGAAAGCCGTCACGTGATACTGGCTGGTCCCGCTCTTGGTCACCAGGTTGATGACGCCGCCGCCCAGCCGTCCGAACTCGGCGCTGACCGCGTTGGTCTGAACGTTGAACTCCTGGACCGCGTCGACCGACGGGGTGTAGTTGAGGTCCAGGATCGAAACATTGTTCTCGGCGTTGACGTTTGAGACTCCGTCGATCGTGACCTCGCTCGTCGCGTTGCGGCCGCCGCTGATGAAGGGCGAGGAGCCCGGTGCCGGAATCACCCCCGGGCTCATGCTCGCCAGATCGAATGGATTGCGCCCGTTGAGCGGCAGATCCACGATCCGCTTATTCTCGATGGTCTGGCTGATGGTCGAGCTGACCGTGTCCACGGTCCCCGCCCCCGAGGAGGTGACGGTCACCGACTCCGAGGCCTGTCCGATCTCCAGGATCACATTGACTTCACGAATCTGCTGCACATCCAGCTTGAGCTGGTCGATGGTTGAGGTCTTGAAACCGGACTTTTTGACGACCACTCGATAGAGACTCGGTTTCAATTGCGGCATCAGATAAGATCCGGAGCTGTCGGTGGTGGTGATTCGCGCCTCGTTGGTGCTGACGTTGATGATTGTGACCTCCGCCCCCGCGACTACGGCGCCGGTCGAATCCTGGACGATGCCTTGTAGCGTCCCGGTGAACTGCTGGGCTCTGGTCGAGATCGGCATCGAAATGATCAATGCCGCCAGAACCAGAAAGGCCGACGAGACCTGAAAGAGCTTGACTACGTGCTTCATTGAAATATCTCCGTAAATGATGAGTGTTGATCCTGGTCGTGCGTCTCACCACCAGGTTGGTTATTTCTTCCCAGTCAGCCGCGAGGGTCGCATCAGGTTGAAGCCGAATCTTGTGGTGCTTGAGAAACCTAAGATGCAGAGATCGAGAGTGATCGTAGTGGGTTCGGGGCGCAGTTGTGACCTGGATGACGGCGGTGAAGACTTTACTCTCGCTTCCTACATCTGAAAGCAAACCCGGAGCCTGATAGCTCGCCAGGCTTCTCTTAACCTGTAGTTTCTATCGATCAATCCTGGCCAGACTTGATCTTCCGAAACTTCCCG
The DNA here is from genome assembly GCA_035280505.1 of Blastocatellia bacterium. Classification (GTDB taxonomy): domain Bacteria; phylum Acidobacteriota; class Blastocatellia; order RBC074; family RBC074; genus JAKEHZ01. The sequence goes on from DATEFT010001021.1 coordinate 2,122, forward strand.
GCAACAGAACCTGAAGTGAATCGTTTAATCAGTGCGTGTATGCTCCGAGTGGACTGTGCATCCTGCCAAATTCCGCGTGGCAGATGTTCAAGTAAATGCGAAGATTTTGTAATGAATGTAAGAGATCTTCTCCGCCTCGTCCTGACGACTAAAACTCTGTTCAGCCGGACTCTTTGCTGCTCGCATGAGTCGAGCTTAAGACGTGAAATTGCTTTTTCAAAAAATTATTGGCAATTTACTTAAACCATCACCGATAGTTGGAATTACCCACATTTGAATCCTGGCGCGAATTCATCAATCGGTTATTGCCGCGCGCACGCCGAGCCTTCGAGAAGATTGTTTGAATCACGTCCGAGCCTCTGCGGTTATCCCCGGAACATTCGGAATCTTGAGCCTAAAAACCTTCTGGATGGCGATTCCTGGACCGGATTATGCGAAAGACAGGGCCCGAAGTCCTTTATATTGGCTTAACAATCACTAAAGACCGACCTAAAGTTCTGCTAAAGGCCGTGGCTCCGGTTCGAGCCAAGCGCTAACGGGCTGCCCTGTAGGCGGCCCGCGAGAAACGTAGAAAAATGAACGGGCGCCGCCTGTTATCTCCGCGATTCATTCCGAGAAGAGGCCAGGAGCCAGATACAAGGCGAGTTTCCGTTTCAGGTATCGGACGTAATCAGGTGAGATCTCCGTGGTCAGAACTTCCTCGATAACCGGGAGAAAATAGTGGAGGAAATGGATCGGCGGGAGCAGCGCGAGTGAGGGATTGCGAAGGCAACAACAAACCAGCAGGAATGCGGTTTCGATTACTGCCCGGGGGAGGCGTCGTTGTCGCAGTTCCCGTTCCAGCGCGAGGCGGAGTGTAAGGCAAGTCGAGATAGAGTTGGAGCAGCCTTTCGACGGCGGTGGTGTCAGGATCCCGAGCTTTCGGTGAGCCGGTTTGATGCGTCAAAGGATGTCAAACCGACTCACCAAAGGTTCACGATGAGTTTGGGAGTAGATGTGGGAGTAAATGAAAATGGCCACCTGATCGGTGGCCATAACTCATTGTTTTTAAAGGTGGCCAGGGACGGAATCGAACCGCCGACACACGGATTTTCAGATAAGTTGTCAATTACTGAACTGAGCTGAAAATCACTGAGATCTATCACATTTTATTCGGGTTGCAGCCTCACGGTCAGTGAACCAAGATGAACTGAAATGAACCTCATGGAAGCAATTCCGGCCCCAAATCTGTCCCAAGATTCTCCATCCTTGGATCCCAAACAATTGACGAGATTGATGCCGAGTATGAACTGTGCGATTCGCGGTCCGCCTGAATAAGCGTCTGAGTCACGCGGTTGATGACCTGCGCCGACAGAGCCTTTGGCGATCCGCTATAACTCACTCGCCCCAACTGCGTTTTTCAGTCAGCCTCCGGCCCTGTACGTCTTTAGCCGACCGCTTTCGCTCCGCAAGCGTATCAGGGACACCCATGATTGACACGGGCTTCGTACCGCATCACCTATTCACATCTGAGGGCAATCAGCGAACTCACCCGCATTGCTCGGCGCGCGGGGAAACAACAAGCCAGCAGCGCGACGCCTATAAGCAATAATGCGATAACGGTAAAAGTCAGCGGATCAGTCGGTTTGACTCCAAATAGCAACTGCGATAGGACGCGCGTCAGCGCCAAGCTGGCAACCAACCCGATTCCGACTCCGATAAACGCAAGTGCCATGCCATGGCCGATGACGAGTCTCAAGACGTCTGAGGCTTGGGCGCCAAGTGCCATGCGAATGCCGATCTCGTGCATACGCTGTTCGACTGTATAGCTCATCACGCCATAGATGCCGACCATTGCCAGAATCAAAGCCGCTACAGCAAAGCCTCCCAATAGAAACGTACGAAAGCGCGGCGCGGCGACCGCTTCCGACATCACACTTTCAAACGTTCTGATGCCAAAGATCGGCCGATCCTTGTCTAGAGATTGATATGTACGGCGAACGGCGGCGGCGAGGCTCACAGGTTTGCCGGTCGTTCGGATGATGAGCGCCATTGCGGGGCGTGGTTGTTGAGCGTATGGCATATACATTTCCGCGGCGGGTTCACTATCCAGCGCGCGAGGCTTGGTGTCTTTAGCAATTCCGACAATCGTCACCCAATCTTCTTCCTTAGGGTTCTCGTCACTCAACGTCAGGCGTCGGCCAATAGGGTCCTCGCCCGGGAAGTGGCGCCGCGCGAGCGTTTCATTAATGATGATCACATTACGCGCCTTTTTCACATCTTGCTTATCAAACGGACGGCCCTTCAATATAGGAATTTCCATTGTATGGAAGAAATCGGGGCTGACACAATTGAAGAAGGCTGTAGGCCGATTGGCCAGGTCGAGCATTCGCCCCTCGACGGCAAAGCTCCAATTCGCGTATCCCTCGTTGGGTGCGATGGGAACATGTGACCGGATAGCGGCAGACTGAACGTCAGGCAGCAACTTGATCTGGTCAAGAAGCTGATCATAAAAGGCAATCATCAACTCGTCCGTTTGAGATTTCGCCCCTCCCGGACTAATTCGCGCCATCAGCAAGTTCTGTGGATTGAACCCGGGATTGACCTCTTGCAGTTTGAGGAAACTTCTCATCAACAGCCCGGCACCGACCAATAGCACCAGGGAAAGCGCAATTTGAAAGACGACCAGTAAACTTCGCACGCGCCGATGACCGGCGCCGCCCGTCGCGCTACGCCCGCTGTCTTTCAAAATCTCGTTGAGATTAGACCGTGAAGTTTGTAGCGCAGGAGCGAGACCGAAGATGATTCCCGACAACAAGGAGACCGCGAGAGTGAAGCCTAGCACATGGCCGTCCACCATGACCTCTTTGGCGCGCGGCAGGTTTGCGGGACCGAACGTAACCAACAGGTAGACCCCATATAATGCCAGCAGCAAGCCGACAGCGCCCCCAACGAGTGAGAGCAATATACTCTCGGTGAGTAATTGTCGGATAAGTCTGAAGCGTCCGGCACCGAGCGCGATGCGAATGGCGATCTCTCGCCGCCGACTGGCTGCGCGCGCAAGCAGCATATTAGCGACGTTGGTTGACGCAATTAACAAGACGAGGGCGACCGCACCGAGCAGCACCAGCAACGCCAGCTTGAAATCGCCAACGATCTGTTCCTGCAATGGAACGAGCCTGATGCCGTGATCCTGATTGGCATCTGGATATTGCGCCGCCAGCGCGCCGGCAATGACATTCATCTTCGCTTGCGCTTGCTCGCGCGTCAGGCCCGGTTTGAGGCGCGCCATGACGTTGAGGTAGTGACCGCGGCGATTATCGAAACCGCCGCCGAAAGAGATTGGCAGCCACAACTCGGTATCGTTCGGCAGTCCGCTCAGATCAGTAACTCCGGCGACGATGCCGATGACGGTAAAGCTCTTGTCATTGAGGCCAATCGTTTGGCCAATGATGTGCGGATCGGAGTTGAAGCGCCGCCGCCATAATCGCTCACCGATCACGACAGAAAAGACTTTGTTTGGCCGATCT
>DATEFT010001022.1:0-13061 GCA_035280505.1 Blastocatellia bacterium
CCTGGCGGCCCGCTCCGACCGGCGCCTCGCGCCGGCCTTCTCCGGAGCCGCGTTCCGGCGCCGCGGCTTCGCGTTGCTGGAAGCCGGTCTCGAAGGTGAGGCCGAAGAGACCTCGAGTTCTCTTCCGGATGGGCCCTGGACAGCCCGGAGCGGTTGGTGAACCGAATCGGCCCCCCACCATGCGCCGGCCAACACTATCAGTGTGAAGATCTTCATGGGGTTTCCTCTTTTTCGTTTAGTTACGGCCTGAAGCTAATGGCCTTTCTGGGGAGCTGAAACTTCCAAAACACTTCTCATCTTACGCTGGTCGGAAGTAACTCTTCAACCACATTCGCCGATCAGTCCGGCTGCCATTCACCTGCACTCGATCCGAATTTTACGTCTGAAAGACGAACGTCTTGAACCCGAACTCCGTCGCTCTTCGTTACACAACGATTGGCGGCCGATTTCGCGATCGGCTCCGAAACTCTTTCACCAATGTCACTTAACAAAAACGAACCGGGTCTAATCCATTCTGGCGTGCGGCTTGCCGTCAAATCGGGCGCCAGCAATTTCAAGCATCTCTAAAGCTGATCCGGAAGCTCAGGCAGGTAACAAGCTGAGACAGACCCGGCGGTGGGAGTAGTGTTTTCACACACTCGTCCTCACAACGGTGCGACCACCGCGGTCTTGAGTTGTGGAAGGAAGCATCGATAATGAGATCATACAGAACTCGACCGACCTACGGCGTCATTATTCTAACCTTCATCTTTGCCGGCTTCATTAAGACTGATCGCGTCTCCGGGCATGAATGGCCAACCGCCACAGCCGGCTGGGAAGCTGAGCCTCAACCTCACTCCGAAATTCTGAACCTGGCGCTCTCACCTCTCAAGGCCTTGATGACCGGGCGCGGGCTCTTCGGAATCGACTCGCTCCCGGCCGGCAACCGGCTCGATGATTTTGAGAGACTGCTGCATCAGGCCATTCTCCAACGGATCGGCGTCCCCTATCGCTCCGGCGGAAACGACGACAAGGGCTATGACTGCTCCGGTTTCGTCTGGCGCATCTTTCAGGACGCCGGCGTCGAGCTGAAACGCAGCACGGCCCGCGACTATTGGGAATCGCTGCCCGAAGCCACGGACGAAGAGCAGACGGAGTTCGGAACGCTGGTCTTCTTCGACCATCCGATTCACATGGGCGTCGTGCGCGACTCCTACTCTTTCTACCATTCCGCCTCTTCGACCGGAGTGACGCGCTCCAACTTCTCCTGCTATTGGGGCGAACATATCAAAGGGTTCCGGCGAATCCCGCTCGATGACCTCGAGAGATAAACCGCGAAACACGCGAAAGCCCTTCGCGGTTACCGATCTGAATGCCGGAAGTCATGACGGAACGATCAGGCTTCGGCCGAGCCGTTCGCAAGCGTCTTCCAGCGTCTCGGCCTGCTCGATCCCATATCGATGGCAGACGATGTCGACGTTTCCCTTGCGCCAGAATCCGTCGGGACAGACCACGATCAATTTTTTACTGTCGGCCAACAGGCCGAGTTCCAGCAGCGTGATGGGCGATTTGGTGCCGGGTTCGAAATAGAAGAGAATTCGGTCGCTGCGTTTCAAGCCCTCCAATTCCCATTCCACCTGCTGCCTGAACTGCGGATTGTCGATACTCTGGACCCACGAACTGTCCCAATCGTCGCGCCGGGGATTGAGAATGGTGTAGGTAGTATGCGCCAGCAGCTCCGCCGCTCTCGCCTGCCACAGCCCGGCTCCACCCATCTCGATGCTGCCGGCCAGGAACAGAAAGGTGCCGTCAACCGGGATCTCGCCCGGAGCTTTGATCTCCAACATAACGGTATTTTAAATGAATATGCCGCCGATCACAGAGTGAGGCAGAGGAGGCGCAGGGAAGAGGACCGTTTGACCGGTCCCCTCCCCGCACTGCCGGTTGACCCTGCTGATCGGCGGCAAACCGACCTTTCCTGGAGCGAAGGTTCGCCGCTCTTACGGAAAAGCGATCTTGCGGCCGTTCTGAGGCGTGGACTCGTAAGGGAAGACCTTGTTGTATCCCATATCGTTGCCGGTCACACCGTCGTAATTGCCGTTGAACGGATCGTTGATGATCAGGTTGGCGGGATTGCGCAGGTCGCTCAAGAGCGCAATGATGGCGATGTCGATCGGATCGTCGCCGAAACGGCGCCCGTTGGGCCAGCCTCCCGGCACATAGAACTTCCCGGCCGGCAGGCCCAGGAACTGGCTCGGCAGCCGGAACGCATGGCCGGCGGCGCGACTCTCCAGAATGTCGCCGCCGAAGATACTCAGGCGCGAGAATCCGGAATCGTCCGGATTGTACGAATCGCCGGGGCCGTTGCCCGCGAAGCGAACGAAGTCGGTCGAGAGGTCGACCTTGATCAGATCGGGAATGAAGATGGCAGCGATGTCCGTGCGCCCGCGATCGATCGCCAGCCGTTGGCCGCCGCCGATCAAGAGGTTGATCAGGGTCGCGAGTTCCGGGTTCTCCGCGTATTTGCGGAAGATGAAGTTATCGGCGACCGGAATCGAGCTGCTGTAGAGATCTTTGTCCGCCAACGCCACCAGCGCCTCATTGAAGAGTGGGTTGCCCTGACGCGCCACCTGAACGAAGGTCGGAGTGAAAGGCGAGTTGCCGGGGTTGGTCACCGGCATGGTCGCCCGGCTGGTCGAGGCGTAGACCCCGACGGTCTGCTGGTCGCCGCCCAGATCGCTGAGCGGAACGCTGAGCGCGATCATGTGCACGTTGAATCCGCCCTGGGAATCTTTGCCCGGGTTGCGGAGCTTGAGCAGATCGAAGATCGACTGGACGTCGGCGTAGAAACCGTCATCGCGCTGGCCCGCGAAGGCGGTGTAACCGTTCGAGAAAGTGAAGATCGATTGCTTGGTATATTTATCGAGGTCGGCCGCCGACCCCACGCCTTTGCGCGCGGCGTTCTCGCCGTTATTCCCCTGATTGTAGAAGGGAGTGGCGTTGCCCTGGTTATTGGGCGGCACGATCCCGGTCCCGATCACGGTCGACAGCCCGAACCGGTTGTCGATCTTGGTGATGGTGTAGGTCTGGGTCAGGTTCTGGGCGGCGTCGTCGATGTTGTTGATGACCCCGAGATAGGACTGCAGGATGGTCTGACTGGTCTTGAACCGGGTCTTGAACTCGAACCGATAGGTCATGGTCGGGTTCCCGGTGCCGACGTCCGAGCCCATGGCCACGTGAATCTCATAGCGGACGTTGTCATCGAAGTTGTACTTGTTGGGCCCGATCCCGGGATTCTCGTGCGGATAGACGCTCAGCCCGAGAAACAACGACTTGGCGCCCGAAGCATTCGGGCCGACGAAAGCGTAGACATCCGTAGTATTGGCGGCTGGATCACGAGTGATCAAAGGCGCGTCCATATGGCTCGAAGCCATGGCGACGCTCTGCAATAGGGGGACTAAACCGATTGTTGCGACGAGAGCCAGTGCCGCGCCGCAGCGCAATCGTTTGACCATTCTCTTCATAGCTAACTTTTCTCCTTAGGCTTAGATAAATTCCCTGACTCAGTGGCCTGAGCCATTACCGCGAACCGGCTCTGTGGTTAGCGCTGCCTTAATGTAAAGTAGCCGGAAAAGTGCTGACTCAGGACCTAGACCTTCAACTGCCGGAGCTGCTCTTTCTCGCTCGGCAGTAAGAGGTTCTCCAATTCCCGGGCCCGCCGGCCGTGCCGGCGAGCCTCTCCCAGATGTTTCGATTTGGCGGCGATCACGGCGGCGTGGAAGAAGAGTCGAGCGTCGCGAGTCCCTTCGGCCAGGGCGCGTTGCATGATCCGGTAGGCGTCGTGGTGGCGGCCCACCGCCGTCAACGCCCAGGCCAGAGCGTCCAGCGTGAAGACATCTCCGCGAACCTGCTGTTCATCCCCAGCCAGTTTAAGCGCCGTCTCCAACTGTTCGCCGCGAGTGGCGAGGAAGAGGGCGAAGGTGCGGGGATCATCCGATCCGCCATGCGCCAGCAATTGCGCCTCGACGCCGCTCGCCTCACTCTCCCGTCCGGCCTCCCGCAAGAGGTCGGCCAGCAACCACTGATATTCCGGAAGCGGATTCAGATTCGCTGCCCGCTGGAGGGTGGTCAGCGCCGCGCTCGTCCGCCCCTCGGCCATCATGACGCGCCCGCATGCGAGCAGAGCGGGAGCGTAATCCGGCTGCAGCGAGATCGCGGCATCGCAGGCCACCGCCGCTCTCTTCTCGGCGCCCGCCTGCAGTTCGTAGAGGGCCAGCCTGGCGTAGGCCCAGGCGGCGGACTCGGCGTCGCCCGCCCCTGTGGCCTGAGCCGCCATCGACATCAGCCGGTGCGCGCCCTCAAGATCGCCTTTCAGCCATCGAAGGTGCGCCGCCCGACTGTAGGCGGCTGGTCCCGGTTTAAGGTCCATCATCTTCTGGTAGGCCACGATCGCCTCCGGCAGCCGGCCCTGCTCCATCAACACATCCCCGAGCAGGCCGTGATCGACCGCCAGGTTCCGCCGCGAGACCAGCTCGCGGGCGACCCCTTCCGCCTCTTTGAAGCGGTGCAGCGCGTGCAGCACGTGGCCGCGCAACAGCAGGGCCTCGACGCTCGGCTGATGCCACGCCTGCAGACAGGCCGCACACTGTTCGGCGATCTTGTAGTATCCGGGATCGTAACTGAGCCGGGCCTTCTCGATATACTTCCAGCCCAGCCGCTCGATGTAAGGCATGGGATCAGGGGCCTGACGGACGGCCGCCTGCGCGTTGGCGATCTCGGCATCGATCCGATCGAGGTCCGCTCGGCTCTCGGTCCTCTGCGGCGCGAGCGCCAGGGCGCATGGAGCAAGTGAGGTGATTTCAGCGGCCTTGGATGAAACACTTGAGCGACACCCCGGGAGGGCGATCAACACCAAACACAAGCCAAGAGACAATAAATGCGTTCTCTCCATACCACACCTGTTTAGTGATTCAGACCAAATTTAGTTGGGACCGTCGATTCTTCTCTCGTTTGACCGTTTACTTCTCCCTTTACGGACTGAGTTCCGGAGTTGGATTCTGAACCGCCGTTTGTTATTAATTTCTAGCCGTGGCTTTATTAGTTTTCTAAGAGACATGCCACAACCAGGTACCATCCAGATCAGGTGTTAGTAACAGGTAATAACAAATGGCACGGCACCACGAGCGAGCAGAGCCGTGCGAAAGGCTGCCAGGAGTCGCTCAGCTCGCTCGCGGTACCGATTCAGCCATCGGGAACAGACGGCGCCGACCAGGCCACCGGAGGGTCGACCTGCCGGCCCCATCGGTCCCGATGGTCTCCAGACGTGGACGCGCCTAGGGCGCGGCCGCGACATCAATAAAGACCGGTGCCGGGGAGGCGCTGCTGAGCGTGATCCCAAAGGCCCCGATGTTCTGCGAGGCTCCGACGGGCAGGTTCTGATTGACCTGAGAGATCGGGATCATATAGAGCCGTTGACCGTCGAGCACGATCGCGGTATTGACCCGATTGGCGTCGGTGTAGATGTCGAAGTCGGCGGTCGAAGAGAAATCGACCCGCCGGCCGTTGTTGTTGTTGTCGAAGATCCCGCCGACCGTCTGCAATTGGCCGCCGCCGGTATTCGAGCTGCCGGTCGCGTTCTTCTGGGCGATCGTGACGAACGTGTCGAGATCGTAGTCGATCATATAGAAGAGCGTCGTGGCCGCGCCGACGAAGTTGTTGCTGTAGCTTCCGGCCGCGATATTCGGATCGACGCCGGCGTTGACGTCGCCCGCGGCATAGGCCAACCGCGTCTGAACCACGGTCTGGTTGAGGTTACCGGCATTGTTGGTCGCCGCATAGTTCTGGTCGTTACTTCCCTGAATCCGGACGGCGTTCTGGACCGGATTGAAGTCGAAGAGCGACTGGACGCCGCCCGCAAAGCGCGGGGATAAGGTACTGACCTGAGTGGCAGTGAAGTTGGACAGGTTGATGGTATAGATGTTTCCCGTATCCGACAGCGCGTAGAGCTGCCGGTCAGCCACCCGGAAATCGATCCCGATCAGGTTGCCGTTGACGTTCCTGACGCGGGATTGCAAGCTGAAGCTATTGGAGCCCGGTCTCAAGAGATAGAGGTTGCTGGCGCTGTCGAGGGCGTAGATATTGGTCCTCGGCAACGTGACGCTTCCGTTCTGCCAGGTGAGACTCGCCGCTGTAGATGCCGGATTGAAATGCCCCTTAGCGCTGGCCGAATGGCTGCCCATCAAACCAAGTGTCAATGAGACAGCCAGCGCCGGAACCAACAAAGCTAGCGTCGAAAGATACTTCTTCGAATATACCGTCATTATTTCCCTCCTTAAAGGTAGATCTCTCCCGCCCCCTCGTCACCCATGGCGACGAGAGGTATGAAAAGACACAGTTCGGCCCACCGGATGCCGACCTTCAAGATCGCCGTCCGGATCGAGCTCAGTGTTAGGTATTGACCAGAGTCATTCTTTAACGGCCGAAACCATCGCCCGGCAGCCCGGGAGACTCACGCGAGTCACTCCGGACAGGCCGATCCCGACGGCTCCGAAACCATCAAAGATGGAGGAGTCTTTGGTTAAGTGAGGAATTGGGGGTGATTCTATCTTCGCGGATAATTCAGTAATTCTTCGAGTCGATTCTCGATCCAAAATAGCCTCTGATTATCCCTATTGTTACCAGGATATTTCCGGGTTAACTTTAAGATCAACTCATCGACAATGTGTTATCCGATACGTTTATTCATATCTGGCTATTTCTCGAGTAACTACGGAATAGGACTGGAAGTAGATCTACAGCAGGGTGTTAATAAAGACAAACATTCCCGGAGTCGCGGAACCGAGTTACAGAACAGGATTAGGGAAGCGCCGATAAAGAGCGGCGCAGCGGAGGCTTCCACGTTCGGGCACCATCGATTGAGGGCAGCTCGCGCATTATAATACTCTATTTCAGTAACAATAGCAGCGAGGTCGTAATATAATAACGGGCGTTGCAGTAATAAACGAAATCACACAAGATTGGTATAGTGGGTAACTGAGAGCGGAGCCGGTTTTCAGGTAGGCTATGAACAATGCTCTGGATGATAAGATTGTGTGCGCTGATGGCGGGTTGCGAATGAACGCTACCATCATAGTACGCTCTTGCGCCAAACTAAAGCATCGTGATCGATGATAGTCTGCCGACGACGGCCTGCTATGGATGCAGCTTCAGACGAGACGCGCCCGATGCGCACATGATCTTCAGTTGCAGCGTCCGTTCCGATTGGTAATCCATCTGCTGCCGTGGGTGGCATGGTATTGAGGTCCAAGGTGCAGCCCCTCGAATTCATGCAGCTGCTCATGGTGTATGTACCATGCCACCCACGGCAACAGGCGGTTTTAGCTTCCACTTAGAGTTTCTTCTATTCAGACTATGGTTCCTACCTTGTATTGCTCTCTAGCTTAGACAGAGCGATGCTATCAATAGTCACAATTTTTTGTAGCGAGAATTGTCACAACCCTCAGAAGTCCGGACTTCCCCGTCTTTGATATATCAAATTGGAGGAAGGTGTGGGCCGGATAGGCTGCGGCCGGAGCCCGGCGCGGCGATCCCGCCTCAAATCTGCCATATCAGAATCGACCCATGAGCTTGACACCGTCGCCGGGGAGCAGGCATACTCAGCGCACTTTCCGAGGAATTAAGTTTAACAATCCAAAGAGATCTGCAGCGAGCCGCGGGGGCCGGCGCGATGCTCAAGAGCCGGATCGTGGACCGATAGAGGAGAGCCATGAAGCAATCTGTGAAGCTTTTTCTTGACCATAAAATCACGCGGCGCACGTTCGTCTCGCGCATGGCGCAACTGGGGTTGACCTCGGCCGCGGCGGCCGGGCTCGCCCATTCGCTCGAGGCCCACCCCGGCGAGATGACGCCGGGCCGGATCGTCGAGGACCTGAGCGGCGGCGAGGTCATGGCCGAGTTCCTGCTGGAGTGGAAGATTCCGTATGTCTTCGGCCTGGGCGGTTCGGAAGAGGTCGGATTCCTCGATGCGATGGTCGATCGGCTGCAATTGCAGTACGTCCAGGGCCTGCACGAGTCGTCGGTGACGGCCATGGCCGATGGGTATGCCAGAACCTCCGGGCAGACCGCGTTCATCAACCTGCACTCCGTGGCGGGCACGGCGTATGCGCTGGGTCAGATCGTCAATGCCTACAAGGACCGGGTCCCGTTGGTGATCACGGCCGGCGATCAGAGTACGAAGCTGCGGGGAAGCCAGGCGTTTCTGGAGGCCGTCAACCTGGCGCAGCTTCCGCGCGAATACACCCGCTGGCATTGGGATGTGTTGAACGCCCAGACGATCCCGGAGGTGCTCCGGCGGGCCTTTCTCTTCGCGCAGGTCCCGCCCGGCGGGCCGACCTTCATCACCTTCTCCAAGGATCTCTGGGAAGAGCGGGTGAAACGGGCCGAGATTCTGCCGCGCTCGCGGTCGCGCCTGGATTCGGAGTTGTATCCGGACCCCGACGCCATCGCTCAGGTCGTGGACCTGCTGGTGAACGCGCAGATGCCGGTGATCGTCGCGGGGCGCGAGTTGAGCCGGTACGGCGGGGTCAAATATATCCGGGAGATTTCGGAGTTACTGGCCGCCCCGGTCTGTTCGGACCTGTTCACCAGCCACAGCCCGATCGCGTTCCCGACCAGGCATCCGCAGTATGTCGGCTATTTCGCGGAGGATCCGGCCTTCCCGAACAACTTCGACCTGTTCTGGAGCGTGGGCGGCACCATGTTCACGATCATGGCGCAGCCCGCCGAACCGCTGATCCCGCAGTCGGCGCGGGTCATTCATACGAGCCTCGACGGCGCCGAGATCGGCCGCAACTATCCCGTCGATGTCTCGATGCTGGCCAACGTCAACATGACCGCGGCGGCCGTGCTCTCCGAGCTCAAGCGCCGCCAGTTGCCGAAGGACGTCATCGAGAGCCGCCGCCGCCGCATCCAGGAGTACACCCAGCAACGGCGCCAGAAACTGGAGGAGCAGGCGCGCCGCGTCTGGAACAATCAACCGATCTCGAGCGCCCGGCTCTCGATGGAACTGAATCGCCGGCTGGACCCGAACGCGATCGTCGTGGTCGAGTTGCCGACTGAGGAACAACTGGCCTGCTCGTATCTCGAGTTCGACGAAGACGGTCCCGGACGGCGCCTGCTGACCTGCAGCGGGGGCTGCCTGGGCTGGGGAGTCGCGGCCGCCATCGGAGCCAAGATCGCGGAACCGGGGCGTCAGGTCGTGGCCCTCGTGGGAGACGGCAGCTTCCAGTTCGGAGTCCAGGCGCTGTGGAGCGCCGCCCGGTACGAGGTGCCGGTGGGCGTCGTGATCTGGAACAACAACGGGTATCAAGCCAATCGGCACTTCCTTCATCTATATGGAGGCCGCGCGGCCGCGACCGGAAGATACGTCAGTGCCTCGCTCGACTCACCGGAGATCGATCACGTCTCCATCGCCAAAGGGTACGGGGTGGAGGCGGAGCGCGTCACGCATCCCGATCAGTTGGCGAGCGCCTTTGACCGGTGTTTTCGCGCCACGGCCGGGGGACGTCCCTATCTGCTGGACGTCAAGCTCCAACGCCGGTACGGCGGCGCGGATTCGAAATGGTACGACTTCTTCTCGGTCGCACGAAAACTGCCCCGGCAGAGCTGATTTCTCTTAAAAGGAGCGAGAACTATGACCAGCACGATCCGTAGAAAAGCCTGGGCCGCAGTGATCTCGATGTGGCTTCTGGGAGCGGCGGCGGCCTTCGGACAGACCGCGACCTCGACGCTCTCCGGGACCGTCCGCGACGAAGCCGGGGGAGTCATCCCGGGAGTCAATCTCACGATCAAGAACCGCGCCACCGGCGCGACCCGCAGCCTCAAGACCGATGGAGAGGGCCGGTACTATCTGGCCAACCTGGATCCGGGCGAGTACGAACTTCGCGCCGAGGCCGCCGGATACAAGATCGCCCTGCACCACCGGATCGGCCTGACGGTCGGCGGGACCACGTCGCTCGACGTCACGCTCTATGTGGGCGCGGTCAGCGAGACGGTGGTGGTCGAAGCGCAGGAGCCCCTGATCGAACCGGCCAAGGTCGAGGTCAGCCGGGTGATCGCGACCCAGGAGATCGAGACCCTGCCCAACATCGGGCGCAACTTCGTGGACTTCGTCAAACTCTCGAGCGGCGTCGCGCCCGGGCGCGAGAACATCGGCGGCGGCCCCTTCAAGGAGCCGGACACCGGAGTCGGCGTCTCGGCCGCGCCGCGGCTGGCCTTCGGCGGTCAGACGGAACTGAACACGCTGATCCAGGTCGACGGCGCCGACAACATCCAGACCTACACCGGTCTGCCGCGCGCCACGCCGTCGCAGGAAGCGGCGCGGGAGTTCCGGATTCTCAACAGTTCGTACCTGGCCGAATACGGCCGGGCGCTGGGCGGATTCGTCAACATCGTCACCAAGTCCGGAACCAACGAGGTTCACGGCTCGGCCTACTACTTCGGGATGAACGACGCGCTCAATGCGCGATCGATCCTCAATCCGCCCACGGCCGACGTGCTCCGGCAGAATCAGTACGGCGGGACCATCGGCGGACCGCTCAAACAGAATCGAACCTTCTACTTCGCCAACTACGAGGGGCAACGGCGGGGCGAATCGAACCGATTCTCGGAGGTGATCCAGACCAACCTGGCCGCGATCAACGCGGCGCGCGCCCGGTTCGGCCTGCAACCCGAGGTGCTCGACCAGTTGCGCTCGAACGACTATGACCAGGTGCTGGGCAAGATCGATCATCGGTTGAACGATCAGCACAGTCTCGCGGCGCGGTACATCTTCCTCAACTCCGAGACCGGCAATTTTCTCGGCGGCGGCGGACGAGCTTCGGCGGCCTCCAGCACGGCCCGCAACAATCAGACGCGCGATCAGGCGCTGGTCGTCAGCGGCATCTCGGTGCTTTCGCCGGCGGTCGTCAACGAGGCGCGCCTGCAATTGGCGCGGCGCAGCTTCGACTTCCGTTCGGTGCTCGCGGAACCGGACCTCGAGGTCTCCAACCTCCTGATCACCGGCAAGAGCCCCTCGGACGTCGATTTCTACCGCGAAGACCGGCTTCAATTGGCCGAGAATCTGACCGGCACGCTGGGCGGCCATCAGGTGAAGGTCGGCGCGGACTATAATCATCTGAGCAACCGGGCCGAGTGGAACCTCTTCTTTCCGGCCCGCGTCATCTTTCCGACTCTCGAGAACCTGCTCAACTTCGCTCCGACTTCGACCTCCGGCGCGGTCAATTTCTGGTGGCCGGTCCTGGCGACGGCGCCCACGCATCCCGGATTCCCCCTGCCCTTCCGAAACGCCGTGCCGCCGGAATGGCAGGACGCCACGCTCTTCAAACTGAGCCACAGCTCTTACGGATTCTTCGCCCAGGATCAATGGAAAGCGACCGGCAAGCTGACGTTGACCTACGGCCTGCGCTACGACTTCGAGCGGTATCCCTCGCGCTACCTGGCGCAGCGCGACCTGAACAATTTTCAGCCGCGGCTGGGCGTGGCCTACGCGCTGAAGAACAAGGGCGTGATTCGCGCCGGATTCGGCATCTTCAACGATCGGATCGCGGCCAGCATCGGCCAGGTCTTCACCGCGGCCGAATGGTCGAGCCGCGGCGACCGGGCCAATGCCGGGCTGCTCTTTCCGGGCGTGGCGCCGTTGCCCGGCCGGTTCCTGCAATTGAACGCGCTGGGCCCGGACGCGACTCCGGCCTCGACCGCCTTTCTCGCCACCGGGCAGGTGCCGACCACCGGGGTCACCAGTCTGACCGACAATCTCAGTTCACGGCTCCGCACACCCTACAGCGAACAGGCCAGCCTGCAGATCTCGCGAGAGTTCGGCGGCGGCATCGCGCTCTCGGCCAGCTATCTCTTCGTACACGGAGTGAAGCTGCTCGGACACACGCCCAATCTCAACGCGGTGCAGACGGGCGCGCTGGCCAACGGCAAGCCGACGTTCTTCAATATCCCGGCCACCGCCACCACGCCGGCCCGCGGCGGCCGCCAGTTCGCGGAGCTGGGCAACTTTCACGTCATCACCAACCTGGGCGATTCGGTCTACCACGGCGGAACGCTCGAAGCGGAGAAGCGATTCAACGGCGGCCTCAGTTTTCACGCCAGCTATACCTTCTCCAAGACGATCGGGAATGTCGATTCGGTGACCAACCTGGGCGACATCGCCGAGGGTCTCAATCTCCGCGATGAACGCGGGCTGTCGCGCCAGCACCTGGCCCACCGGTTCACCTTCACGTTCCTGGGGCAAGTTCCCCGACGAGTCGCCCTGGTCCGCGGGTTCAAGGTCAGCAGCCTGGTCTCGGTCGAGAGCGGACGGCCGTTCAATATCTCGACCGGTTCCGACACCAACGGCGACGGCAATCCCTTCTCGGACCGGCCGGGACGATTGGGCCGCAACACGCTGATCGGCCCCGGCTATGCCTCGGTCGATCTCCGGCTCGCCCGCGCGGTGAAGATGACGGAACGGCTGAGCAGCGAGTTCAGCTTCGACTTCTTCAATCTGTTCAACCGGGTCAACCTCCGCGATCTGAACACGGTCTACGGTGGCGCCAATCTCTCGGCGCCGCCGACGGCCAGCTTCAAGACGCCGCGCGATGTCGCCAATCCCCGGCAACTGCAGTTCGGAGTCAAATTCAAATTCTGACCCCCGCAACCAACCGCGAAACACGCGGAACACGCAAAAACAGGTTGATTTTCGCGTGTTCCGCGTGTTTCGCGGTTTGACTATTTGATTTAAGGATGGCGGCCGGTCCCTCAACGCGGCCGTCGAACATGTTGAAGTTCGCCGAGTCGACGACGCCGACCGTGATCAGCAGCGGTGCAGTCTCGCCGATCACACGGGCGATGGCGAGCATGACTCCGGTGACGATGCCCGCCGCGGCCGTGCGCAGCACGACCTTGACGATCGTGAGCCACTTCGGCACGCCCAGCGCGTAGGCGGCCTCCCGCAGCTCGTTCGGCACCAGCTTGAGCATCTCCTCCGACGCCCGCACGACGATCGGGATCATCAGCACGGCCAGCGCGACCGAGCC
>DATEFT010001023.1:0-5616 GCA_035280505.1 Blastocatellia bacterium
CCAGCTTTCGCGTCTTCCGCGTGTTTCGCGGTTTGTGAATCAAATTTTTTATCTGGATTATGGATCGACTCCCGGCTCTGGACACTCAACTTCGGTCTCGACATTGAAACGACGCCACTTATGGAAGAGCAGGCCGTCGTCTCGACCGGCATATCGATTGCGAAGATGGCTCTCGGAAGGGAGAACCGATATGAAAAAGATCCTCTTCGTAGATGACGAGTCGAGAATATTGGATGGGTTGCGGAGAATGTTGCGCCCGATGTTGAATGAATGGGAGATGGCCTTTGTCACCAGCGGGGCGGAGGCTCTGGAGACCCTCGCGGCCGGCCCGTTCGACGTGGTGGTCTCCGATATGCGGATGCCCGGGATGGATGGCGCCCAACTCCTGACCGAGGTCCGGCGGCACTATCCCGAGGTGGTGCGGATCATTCTCTCGGGATACACGGAGCACGAGCAGACTTTGCGATCGTTGGGACCGGTGCACCAGTTTCTCCAGAAGCCCTGCGACTCGGCCGCGATCAAGGAGACGGTCGGTCGCTCCTGCGCCCTCCGCGACCTGCTGACCGGCGAACCGCTTCAACGGGCCATCTCCCGGATGGAGCCGCTGCCCGCCTTGCCGGCCCTCTATCTCGAACTGGTCGACGCCCTGGCCTCGCCCCAGACCGCCACCAGGCGGGTCGGAGAGCTGATCGCGGCGCATCCGCTGATCGAGGCGAAGCTCCTGGAGGTGGCCAACTCGGGAGCCTTCAATCTGCCGCGTTCTCTCTCCAGCGCCGCCAACGCCGTCACCTTTCTCGGTCCGGCCACGGTCATGGCGCTGGCCCTCATGATCGAGGTCTTCTCGTTGTTCCGGCCGGATCAACTGCCCGAATCTTTCTCGGCTGAACTGTGGGCTCAGAGTCTGCACGTCGGAATCTTTGCCAAGCGAGCGGCTCGGAGCGAAGGTCAGGGACCGGAGCTGAGCGAGGAAGCCTTCGTGGCGGGACTTCTCCATCGGGTGGGGTCCTTGATGCTGGCCTGCCTTCAGCCGGAGTCGTACCAGCGCGTGTTGGATCTGGTTCGGGCCGGCCGCCGCTCACTTGAAGAGGCTGAACTCGAAGTCTTCGGCGCGACTCAGGCCGAGGTGGGCGCATACCTGCTCGGGCGCTGGGGTCTGCCCACCTCGATCGTCGAGGCCGTGGCCTATCATCAACACCCGGAACGGTGCCTGGCCCGGAGTTTCGTTCCGCTGACCGCCGTGCATGTGGGAGCCGCTCTCGATTTCGAAGCCCGATCGATGCCCCCGGAGCAGGGGGCCACGTTCCTCAATCTCGACTATCTGACGACACTGGAATTGGATGACCGGCTTCCTGTCTGGCAGCAACTCTGCGGCTGATCGATAACTGCTTGTAACATAGGTTATTTACAATTTAACACATATTTGCATTGTCAGCTCAGTATAGGGCGTGCTAGTTTTTATTTTCATAATAGCTGGAGATTCTTAAATAGCAGAAAGCTTCACGGAAGCTACAAATAACTGAGCTGTCGTTTGGCATGGCATGGAGTTGTTAATAGCTCTTGTGCTTTGGCGGGTGCAATGGAGAGTTATATTTTAAATAATCTATCATAATAACCTGAAACCTGTCTCGTCATTTCAACATCTAATTGCTCACGGGTTTTTCGGAAGGATGTTTTCGATTGGTGATGGCCGGATTGGTTGCAATCTATTTATGATCTTACGGCCAGCATGGTTGTTACTGTGAGGTGAAATCGCAGGTATCGGCCTACCATCCCACCCGCGGTAGAGAATACCCGAAAGCCAGGGAGCAATTATTTAAACTCCATCGCACAAGCAAATAACCTGAGACTCTCCTGATAATTCCGCCGCCGCGCGGCCGAAGTGATCGCCGCTGCGGAGATGGTAGTGATGGTTCGATCGGATCGACCGGCCTTCCCCGGCCACCGCGATCTGCCCGTCGCTGAAGTGGCCCGGCTGAGTGCGCCGATCGGAGATTGGGACTGAGGCAGGCGATAGCCTGCCCGGGGGGAGGTCTGTCCAAAGCTCAACCAACCCGGATTCAGCAAACAATCCGTGATTTCGACGGTCGGCTGAGAGGCCCTGAACTCGGCCCGGCTGTGGTGTGCGAACTCGATCGCGGCGCGGTTCCGCAGCGGCCGCAGCTCGTTCGGGGGACGCCCACGTCTACAAGTTACTTGTCGTGTCAGTCAGCGATCTTCGGTCTTTGGACCGGAGGCTCGATTCACCAACTGAAACGAGCCTGAAGTTGGGCTCATCGGATTAACTGGGAATTAACACGGAGGAAACAACGTGAGAATCTTAGGACGATTCTTCGCCTGCGCGGTAGTTCTGGCCTCCGCGCAAATCTTCGCTTCAGCGCAACAACTCGATCTGACTCAACCCGGCGCGCAATACGGCTATACCGCCACCGATCTCGATGCCGATACCGGGGGCGGACTGGGTAACCGGGTCTATCGAATCAGGTTGACCGACGGGGTCACGGTCCGGCTGGGCCTGACCAACGTGAATCAGGAACTCGAAGGGTTCTTCTCCATCGACAACTTTGCCGGCGGAAATCGCTCGCACCTGTTTGCGGTGGCGGAGAATCCCGATGCCACCAGCTCGGGAGACCCCAGCAATCTGGTCGACCTGACCGCGGCGGCGGTGAGCGATACGGGGCTCGGCACTCAGATCGGTAATACCGGCATCACCTTTGGGACGGAGGCCGGTTCCGCTTATGACTTCATCAACGGCGTGGCCTACTCGGTCGCCACCGACGATCGCATCATCGTCATCGGCGGCCAGCAGTATCCGGCCACCGCGCTCTACATCATCGACCCCTCGACGGGTCAAGCCCTCGGACCGCTCTCGATCGACGACGGAATCGCGATCGACGGCCTGGCCTTCGGCGCGGACGGCGTGCTCTACGGTAGCGACGCCCGCGTCACGGACTCGCTCTATCGTTACAACTTCGACGAGGGCTCCTTCGAAGCCGTCGGCCTGCTCGGTCCGGCCACCACCTGGAGTGAAGACTCCGGCCTGGCCGTCTACCGCGGCGCCAATGGCGACGAGACCAATCTCTACCTGCTGACCGAAGGCGACGGCGCGACTCGGGTCGGCAGAATCTGGACCCTCAGCCCCGCGACCGGCACCGCCAGTTTCGTGGCCGAGGTTCGGTTCGCCGACGGCACCGAGGTTCCCGAAGACCTCGAAGGTTTCGACATCCCGTACCTTCCACCCGACGGGCTGTAACGGACAGATAACATCCGGCTCTTGACGGTCTTCAAGCGGTAGCCCGCTTGAACCCTCAGGGTTTTTCGATTCAGGACCGCGAGCGGTAGCGAGCGGATTGATTCCGAGATGGCCGCTCGCTACCGCTCGCGGTCCTGAATCAATCGGTATCTCCGCCGGAAGTACGATGTGTGGCCCCTGAAACTGCCTCGACTGTAGCCGGCAGTTAAGAGACCGTTTCCAACTCCTCATGGAAAGTGATAAAGATATGAAAAAGCATCTAATCCTTAGCTCGGTAGGATCGATCTGCCTCGGCCTCTGGTTCACCGCGACGGTCGCAGCTCAGAACTCGGACAACGGAAACCTGGCCGGGACCGTTCGCGACCTCAACCACGCGGTGGTCGCCGGCGCCAGGGTCAAGGCTGTCAACCTCGAGCGGAATGTGGCTCGCGAAACGACGGCCGACGAGAACGGCAGATGGACCATTCCGGTCCTGCCCCTCGGACGTTATGAAGTGATCTTCGAAGCGTCCAGCTTCGCCACTCTCAAACAGATCGTGCAGATCCAGACGGGCACCACGGTGGTCGATGTCCAGCTCCAGGTCAGCGATATTCAGGGGACGATCACGGTCACGGCGGATGATGCGGCCCTGCCGCCGGTTACCACGCCGACCACTTCGACCACGCTCACCGCCCGGCAGATCGACGCCATGCCGTCGCCCACCCGCAGCATCACCACCGGGATTCTGACCGATACCGCCGCCGGGGCGGATCTGCCGCAGGCCAATACCAACGATACCGGCAATGTCTCGGCGGCCATCAACGGCACGCGGACGACCAGCAGCAGCGTCTTCTTCAACGGGATCGATGCGACCAATCTCTCGGGCGAAGGGACCCTCACCGAAAATATGTCGCCGGCGCCCGAAACGGTGCAAGAGCTCAAATTGCAGACCAGCCTCTACGACGCCTCGATCGGCCGCAGCGGCGGCGGCAATATCCAGATCGTCACTCGCAGCGGCGGCAACAAGTTCTCGGGAACCGGATACTTCTACGGACAGAACGAGAAGTTCAACGCCAACGATTTCTTCTTCAACCGCGACGGGATCGACCGGCAGCAGGCGCGGCGGCTCGAAGGCGGATTCTCGTTGGGGGGCCCGATCGTCAAGGACCGGCTCTTCTTCTTCGGCGGCTACCAGAAGACCGATGCCAGCACGGGCTATGTGCCTTCGGCCCAGAGCCTGGTGATCCTGCCGGAGTACCTGGGTTACATCGAGGGCGCGCGAACCCCTCAGACCTTGCTCAGCGCGATCAACCGGTCATACAACCTGAACCTCGGCCGTTCGATCTTCACCATGTGCCCGAACCCGATCGACGGGGTGAATTGTGTCGATCCGAACTCGGCGGGGACGCGGCTCCTGATGACTCGCAACCCGGTGACGGGCGACTATCTGGTGCCGACTCCCAGGGGGAACGCCGAACCGCTCTTCGGGAACTGCGCGATCTTTCCGCTGCCTCCCTACAACACCAATCCCAATATCAACTGGGGGGCGACGCGGTTCGAGCGGTGCCGATTGGAGGATCAGGGGACCACGGCCGGATCCACCGGCGCCCTGCCGCTGGTGCGGCAGCGCAACGTGGTGCCCGCCGATTTCAAACAGGACCAGTTCACCACCCGGATCGACTACAACCTGTTTCAGGGGAACACCGGGTCCAACACTCTGGCCGGCACCTTCTTCTTCGCCAATTTTCCCAGTTACAACCCGTTTCCCAACTCGACCCTGGCCTCGCCGACGACGCTGGTCAAGAACGATCGCAACCGCACGCTGGCCGTCACCGATACGCATGTCTTCTCGAGGAATCTCATCAACGAGGTGCGGTTCGGCTATTTCTGGCTCGATAACAGCCGCCAGCTCGACGAGCGATTTCTGGTGCCGGAGCTGACCAATGCCGGGCTCGGAATCTCCAACCCGGCCACCTACTTCGAGCCGGGACCGCAGACTCAGCGGTGCGCCAATTTCGCCTTTCGCAACAACCTGCAGGACCTCTCGATCTGCCCGCCGAACGACATCTACAACCAGCGGCGGCAGAAGACGTTCACCCTGGCCGACAATGTGACCTCCGCCCGCGGCGCCCATACCTTGCGGTTCGGCGCCGAGATGAAACGCAACTACTTCGACACCAACCTGCCCGAAGAGCAGGGCGTTCAGTTCGAGCGGGCCTATGCCTTCAACCAGTTGGTGACGGGCAAGGCGACGGAGGCCGACACCCAGTTCGGAATTACCGACAAGAAATTTCGCTTTAACGATTTCAGTTACTACTTCTCGGATGAGTGGCGGGTCAATCGCAAGCTGACGCTCAACCTGGGTCTGCGCTGGGACTGGTTCGCCT
>DATEFT010001024.1:0-3877 GCA_035280505.1 Blastocatellia bacterium
CACCCCCGACTCAAAATCACAGAATCAGAAACCGACTCCCACTCCGGCCGAACAGATCCAGAAACGGCCAGAGGCGATCTCGACCCCGACCCCCTCGCCCAAACCGGCGGCGGAGCAACAGTCGATCCCGACGCCGACCGCCAAACCGGCCACGCAACCGACCGCCCAACCAACGGCCCAACCGACCGCCCAACCGGCGGCGGCGGCGAAACCTTCGCCGACCCAGTCGCCATCGCCGTCGCCGACTCCGGCGGCCTCGCCGGCTCCGTCGCCGACCGCCACGCCGCAGACCGCGGCGGAGGGAGCGGGGACCATCACGATCGCCGAAGATCTGATTGCCGTCCATTTCGCCGATGCCCAGCGCGGCTGGATTCTCAGCCGGCAGGGCAATCTCTTCGCCACCACCAATAGCGGCCAGGGTTGGGAGCGATCATTGACCGACCGGCCGATTCAGGAGTTCGCCCCCATCAAAACGGCCTATTTCAATGACGAGGGGCAGATCGCGGAGTTCTCGAGGGAAGAGGAGTTCGCCTACGCCTACCGGTTCGACGAATCGCAGCATCAATACATCCGCAACCTGCGCTTCGACCGGAACACCGACGACCGGTACTTCATCGGCGATGACGGAAGCATCATGGGCGCCGTCGAGGACGGCACCGGGGTCCTGCGCCTGCTGCATCGGACCCGGGAAGAGCATCCCCAGTCCGCCGCCGGCCAGTACAGTCGCTGGCCCGCGCCCTGGTACTACCTGGCCGGCCTGCTCTGCTGCCTGATGCTCGTGCCGGCCTTGAAGACGCGGCCCGAAGAGACCCTGGTCATCGAAGAGTCGATCGCGGATCTGGGCCTCTCCGACCGGCCGATCGAGGCCGGCGACCCGGACCCGCTCAAATTTCACCTGATGGCGCTGGGCCTCTCCCGGTTCATTCGCAATCAAATGACGCTGCCGCCGCTGACGATCGCCATTACGGGCGGCTGGGGCTCCGGCAAAAGCTCGCTCATGAATCTGCTGCGCGCGGATTTGCGCCGCTACGGATTCCGCCCGGTCTCTTTCAACGCCTGGCATCATCAAAAAGAGGAGCATCTGCCGGCCTCCCTGCTGCAGAACGTGCGATTGCAGGCGGTGCCGGGCTGGTGGACGATCGAGGGATGGCAGTTCCGCCTGCGGCTGCTCTGGATTCGCGGTTGGCGCCTCTGGGCGCCGGTCCTGACCCTGCTGCTGATCTTCGCCTTCTCGGTCAGCTATAGCTGGCATCATCCCGCGGCGATCTCGGCCTTCGGCCGGACGCTTTATGAACTCATCTCCGGACTGCCCGGCACCCGCGATCAGATCGGCAATCGCCTGCTGACCCTGATGCAACTGCTGGCCGACAACGGATCGTTGCTCGTGCTGCTGGCCAGTTCGATCGTCATCGTGATCAGCCTGATCCGCGGCGCCCGGGCCTTTCGCGCCAGACCGGCCACCCTGATGGCCGACCGGGCCGCCGGGTTGAAGCCCCGCGATCTCGATCAACAGGCCGATTTCCGCAGCCGGTTCGCCCGGGAGTTTCAGGATGTCACCAAGGCCCTGGGCCGGCGCGCCCTGCCGATCTTCATCGACGACCTCGATCGCTGCCGGCCCGATCACATCCTGGACGTCCTCGAAGCCGTCAATTTTCTCTCCTCCTCGGGAGACTGCTACATCGTGATGGGCCTCTCGCGCGACCGGATCGAACGGTGCGTCGGGCTCAGTTACATGGACGTGGCCGAAGAGCTGACTGACTTTTCGGAGTACCCTCCGGAATCGGACGGGGACGTGTTGCGGCAGGAGATGGAGGAGTTGGGCAGATTGAGACGCGTTCATTTCGCCCGCCAGTACCTCGACAAATTGTTCAATCTCGAAGTCCCGGTGCCGATTCCGACCACGGATCAGGCCCGGCAACTGCTGGTGATTCCGATCTTCAGCGCCGCCGAGGGCGGGCCGGGATCCCGCAAGAAGGAGCGGCTGACAGCCCGGCTCTGGCCGGCGCTGCCGATCGCGCTGATCCTGATCTGCGGCGTGCTCGCGGGACGATATCTGGGGCAGCCGTCGCCGGCGCCGCCTCAACAGCCGATCGCGGTCATCGAGCCGCCGCCGGTCGCCCTGACACAGGCGCCCGGCGTGACCGACGGCGCGCCCGCGGAGCCCGAACCCGCCCCGAGTCCGACGCCCACTCCCGAGACGCGGCGGGAGCTCAGACCGGATCAGAGAGCGGAACTGCTCCAGCCGGCGCCCTTCGCGGACCACATCTCTTACTGGCCGCTCGTCGTCATCGGCCTGCTGCTGATCGGCGCCGCCGTCTGGTACTTCCGGCAGCCGCATGACCTGATCATCAAAGACTCTCCGGAGTTCGAGCAGGCGCTGCAGATCTGGCATCCCCTGATCTACACCAAGCAGAACACGCCCCGGTCGATCAAGCGATTTATCAATCGCCTGCGTTACCTGGCGATGCGGCAGCGGCCCGTTCACGAGAGCCACTCGCGATGGCAGGAGTTAAAATTCGGAATCGAGCGCCGGCTGGGCCTCGGCTCGCCCGCGGCCCTGATCGAAGACGACCCGGTCACGATGCCCGAATCGGTGCTGGTGGCCCTGGCCGCCATGCACTACATCAATCCGGCCTGGCTCCAGAATGAGCGGATCTTCCAGGAAGGGGCGATCCTGAATCTGCCTCAATCGCCGAGAGTCCAATTTCAGGACGAGATCGAGAAAGAGGCCTGGGTCTATTTTCAGGTGGCCAAGCTGGAACATATCAAGGTCTTCAACAACTGGGTGGTCCTGAAGCAGTGCCGCGATGCCTTCTTGAAACTATCGGCCGGCATCCGCACGAACTGAGGGTGACAAATCGCGAATCTCGCGATTTGACTTGTGAGTCGGTGTAGCAGCCATGGAGATCTCATTCGCACTATCGGCGTTTTTTGCCTTCGCTTTCGGCTTGATCATCGGAAGTTTTCTGAACGTCGTGATCCACCGCGTCCCTCGCGGTGAATCGATCGTCTTCCCCGGCTCCCATTGCCCGGCCTGCGGCCGGTCGATCAGGGCGTTCGACAACATTCCGGTCCTCAGCTTTCTGTGGCTGAAGGCGCGATGCCGCGGTTGCCAACGGCGAATCTCGCCGATCTATCCGTTCGTCGAGCTGCTGACCGGCCTGGTCTTCCTCGCCATCTTCCTGAAGTCGGGGCCGACCTGGGAGCTCTCGCTCGAAATGATCTTCGCCGGTCTCATGCTGGCCCTGATCTTCATCGATGCCCGGCACCACCTGCTGCCCAACGCCATCACCTATCCGGCCTTCGTCTTCGCGCTCGCGGCGGCCGCCCTGCGGAGCGGTTGGGGGCACCAGATCGCCGATACCGTCGACCTGTCGCTGATCGTTCCGCTCTTCGATTCCGAATTCGTCGCCTGGCGCGCGGCCCTCTTCGGCGGATTGCTGCTGGCCGGCGCCGCGCCGGGATTCTGGCTCCTCGATTATCTGGACGTGATCCTCTTCAACAAATATTTCGAGTGGGAAGAGATGAATAAGACCGGCGAGGGCGAGACCGCCGCCGAGGAGCAGGAGTCGCCCCCCGCCGGCATCTATCTGGCGATGGCGTTGGGACTGCTGCTCGCCGTCGCCTGGGCCGTGGCCGTCATCAAGTTCTCCTCGCCCCACCTCACGGCCTACCCGGACGCCTATCACGGCCTGCTCCGCGCCGGCCTCGGCGCGCTGATCGGCAGCGGCCTGATCTGGTGGCTGCGCGCCTTCTACTTCTACGCCCGGGGCCTCGAGGGCATGGGCCTCGGCGACGTCAAGATGATGGCCATCATCGGCGCCTTCCTCGACTGGCAGGGCATGTTGCAGGTCCTCTTACTCGGCTCCGCGCTCGG
>DATEFT010001025.1:0-5674 GCA_035280505.1 Blastocatellia bacterium
CGCGCCGTTCGCTTTCGCCGGTGCCGGATCGATCGCGGGCTCTTCACGCGCCGGACCGGCCTCGCCGGTCGTGGGCGTTGCCGCAGCCGCCGTCTTGGCTGACGGCGCGCTGGCGCCGGCCTCACCGGACTCGCCCAGGCGGGCGATCACGGCATTGACCGCCACCGTCTCGCCCTCCTTCGCCAGAATCTCGAGGATCACACCGGCGCTCGGCGACGGAATCTCCGCATCAACCTTATCGGTCGAAATTTCGAGCAACGGCTCATCGCGTTCTACAGAATCACCGACCTTCTTCAACCACTTTACGACTGTCCCCTCAGCAATGGACTCTCCCATCTGGGGCATCAAAACATCTGTAGCCATTGGTCTCTCCTCAATCTCGTCGTTTATTTACTATGTACATGGATGAATGCCGAAGTAAATTGAGATGATAAACATCGGTCATCAATTTTGCAAAGTAAGATTTTGATCATCATCCCAAATCTCAAGGCCAAAGATCAACTGATACTGGCGTCATTCAACCAACTCCATTTATACTCTGGGCTGCGTCTCGGTAAGTTCCTGGTAGAGATGCAGCGGTAACCACACAGTAGTATGGCCGGTTTCGCCCTCGGTGACGGTCCGGCGGCTATCCGAATTTTCTAAGAATCCCCGCGCTTTTTGCCTGGCGTAAAAATAGAGCGGAGTTCGAACGGATGGAACGCCCCACCGCTATCCGTCGCCGCCGCCAGCCCCCGGCTACACTCGAGCCCCCAATCCGCGCGGTATTGATAATCGACTCCTGTCCGAATTCTAAACTACAGGTCTGTTTAACCAAGCTTGTTCTGTGAGTAACGAAGACTGAGAGGATGGAAATGAAGAGTCCCAGGTCAATCTTTATTCTATCGATTTTTATGCTGGCCGCCGGCCTGGCGCTGACGCCGGCCTCGGCGCAAAAGAAGAACGCCAAGGCCGCCAAACCGGCCGCGTCCAAACCGACGCCGACGCCGATGCCCTCGCCCCTGCCCACGCCGACGCCCGCGCCGACACCCGCGCCGGTTCAAGTTGAGCGGCTGGAGGTCATGGCGACCCCCTCGCAAATCGCGATTGCCGCCATGGGCGGCGGAATCGAGCAGCGAAATGTGGTGATCACGGCCAACGGGCCGGTCGAGGGAATCAATTTCATCCCGATCGACCTGGGACGATCGGACGACCGGGGGATCGTCATCCCCGCCACCGCGGTCGCGGTGGGCCCCACCCATCATCAATTATCGGGCGCCGACGATTCAGTGGTGGTCCCCTTGACCTTCGATTTGAGGGGCGCCCGCAGCGGCGAATTCAACGGCGTGGTGCTCGTCCAGTACAAGGGCGGCAAACTCACGATTCCCGTCACCGTCACCATCAAAGACCCCTGGGCGTTGCCCCTGGCCATGCTGGCGCTCGGCCTCGGGTTGAGCGTGGTCGTGACCCATTTCCGCGAGAACGGCAGATCCCGCGACGAAACCTCGCGGCGCAGCGGCCTGGTGCGCACACAACTACAGGCCGAACCGGAGATGGACGAGATCTTCCGCAAGCGGCTCGAAGGACTCCTGGCCGACTGCAACACCAGCCTCGCGGCGGAGAAATGGGACGAGGCGGAGAAGTCGGTGGAGCTGGCCGAGGCCGTGGTCGGCAAATGGCACAGGGGCCATTCCGATTGGCGCCCGCAGCTTCAATATCGCCAGGAATTGCTCAACTGGATGAAAGAGTTGGGCGACCCGGCCGACCTTCCGCCATATCTGGTGATCGTGCATCGCAACCTCGAAGAGGCCGGGTATACGGCTCCGAACCTCTCCGGTCCGGATAAACTGCAGGAGAAGCTCGAGACCCTGGTCCAGCAGCTCAATCGTTATACCCAGATCCACAACCAGATCCAGACGCTCGACTGGATGATCGACCTTCTGGAAGAGCAGCAGGCGGAATGGCGCGAAAAGCTGGTGGCGTGGCGCCACAGCCTGGACCATCTTCCGACCGAGGACGCCGGCGCCGCCGAAGCGCTGCGCGGCGAGGTCGAGGCCGGGATCACCGCAGTTCAGACGCTGATCGCCCAGGGCTCCCCCTCGAAAAGCTCCTACTCCAACAGCTTCAATCCCGGCCGGGAACTTCCGCCCCTCTCGGCGGCTCCGCCCGCCAAACTCTCGGAGGACGAGCAGAACGAAAAGACCGATCTCCGCCTGAAATGGGTTCGGCGCAGCACCTATCTGCTGGCCGTCGTCCTGCTGGCCGGTGCGGGCTTCGCCGAACTGTATGTGACTCAACCGACCTTCGGGGCCACCCGCTGGAGCGACTACTTCACGCTCCTGGCCTGGGGATTCGGAGTCGAGGCGACGCGCGCCTCGGTCATCGGGTTGATGAAGAATTGGGGTCTGCCCGGAATCAAATAAATTTGAGATTTGAGATTTGATGGATAGACCGCGAAACACGCGGCAGGCGCGAAAATAGGCGAACTTCGCGTCTGCCGCGTGTTTTGCGGTCTATCCATCACTTCACTTCAATCCCTGAGCAGCGCCCGGCGAGCCGCCAGGACCAGTTCGGCGGCCGCTTCCGCCGTCCCGGCCATGGCCGTCAGATGGCCCATCTTGCGGCCCGGTTTCGGCGCGAGCTTACCGTACAGATGCAGCTTGACCTCGGGAAACGCGCAGGCGGCGGTCCAATCAGGCTCGCTCTTCGCCCACAGATCGCCCAACAGGTTCGCCATGGCCGCCGGTCTCAGCAACTCGGTCGAGCCGAGAGGAAGACCGCAGACCGAACGCAATTGCTGCTCGAACTGGCTGGTGACACAAGCATCGAAGGTGAAATGGCCCGAGTTATGCGGGCGCGGCGCCAGCTCGTTGATCAACAGCCGGCCGTCCCGCGTCAAAAAGAACTCGACACACAGGACGCCGACCATCTCCAACTGCTCCAGCACCGCCCGGGCGATCTCCAGGGCCTGCCGGTGGACCGGCTCCGGCAGGTTGGCCGGAGCCAGCGAGAGATCCAGGATATGCTGACGATGCGTGTTCTCGACCACGCCCCAGTGGGCAAACGAACCATCCAGCCCGCGCGCCGCAATCACCGAGAGCTCGCTGGCGAAATCGACGAACGCTTCGAGGACCATCTCCTGACCGGCGATGGCCTCGATCGCGGCCGTGATCCGATCGGCAGCCGTAATCTTGAGCTGTCCCTTGCCGTCGTAACCGAAACCGGCCGTCTTCAAGATCGCGGGATAGCCGAACTCCGCCAGCCCCGCCTTCAAATCGTCGACCGAATTGACGGCTCTAAACGGCGTCACCGGGAATCCATGCGAGACCAGAAAATGTTTTTCACGCAGCCGGTGCTGCACGATGTGGAGGACCGTTCCGCCCGGACGCACGGGCGCGCATTCGGCGGCCGCTTGCGCCGTGGCCGCCGGAACATTCTCGAATTCGAAAGTCACGACCTGCACGCCGCGGGCGAAATCTTTCACCGCCTCCAGATCGTCGTATGAGGCTTCGATCTCGAGATCGGCCACCTGGCCGGTCGGAGTATCGGATTGAGGAGAGAAGGTATGAACGCGATAACCCATTCGGCGCGCAGCAATAGCAAACATCCGGCCCAACTGGCCGCTGCCCAATACTCCTATTACTGCTCCCGGCAGGATCGGTTGCCACGAGATGTGCACGCTGTTATTGGCTCCTGATTATTAACTTTGAGGGCGAAAAGCACTGCCATGCTTGCCGACGCACGAGCGGAAAGCAAGGATAATTAAATCCTAACTGACTATTGTTCTTGATGAAACAGTCGGATATACTCTGCGCCGTAGTGGGGTTTTACGCAAGGTTGACGGACCGGCGGTCCACTATGCCGACGATTATACATAACTTTTTGATAATTCAATTCCTGGCATCCTTGCCGCGGGCTCTGAGCTTCATTCCTCATCAATGATCAAAAATGATCAAAACCAAGCTTAGAGATGAAGAACTCGGAACCATACACATACGAATCACAAGACTGATACGACCAGCTCTTCGAATTTTCAAACCGATACTGGCGCCGACACGCTGAGATTTGGTCACGACTGACCAACCAGTTGGTGGGCACCGCCCCCCCTTGCCGGAGGGTCACGGTGTTCATCTCAGCGATGACGCCGGCTGTGATCGCATCTGCCATTCAGGCGTTTGGCGTGATGGACGGGTGCTGGTGAAAGGTGGCGAGGTGAACACAGCCCGGCGTCACGCAGAAGCTATTTGCAGAAGTCTAGAATAGTCTGGAAACGTCTGGAGAAGTCTAGAAAAGTCGTCGGCAAGTCTGGTTGACGGGACCTCCAGACTTGTCCAGCTCGTCTAGGCTTCTCCAGATTCGTCTAGTCTTTCCGACGACTTCCTTATTCGAGCCGCGTGCTTAAGACTCCGGCCGTCTGTTCCTCGCGGAACCGGTGCAGCCGCGCACGCAACTCAGGCCGCGAGTTGGCGAGGATCGAGACCGCCAGCAGGGCCGCGTTGACCGCTCCCGCCTTTCCGATCGCCAGGGTGCCGACCGGAATTCCGCCCGGCATCTGCACAATCGAAAGTAACGAATCCATCCCCTTCAGAGCCTGACTCTCGACCGGGACTCCGAGCACCGGAATCACCGTCTGGGCCGCCACCATTCCCGGCAGGTGCGCCGCTCCGCCCGCTCCGGCAATAATCACTTCGATCCCCCGCGACTCCGCCGCCGCCGCAAATTCGGCCAGCAAGCCCGGCGTCCGATGTGCGGAGACGATCCGGCACTCATGCGGAACCTCGAACCGCGCCAGGATCTCCCGCGCATGCTGCATCGTCTCCCAATCCGATTTACTGCCCATGATGACCGCCACCAGGAAACTATTTTGATCGCTCATCTTGCTCCATCTCGATAATTATCAGAATTTCTCCGAATTTTTCTGCAACCCACCTTGTACTATTGTCGTAGTACAACGTGACACGCAAAAAATGGAAGAACGATTTTACATCAACCTCAAAGATCCGACGCCGCTCTACGCCCAGCTCGAGCGGGCGATCCGGTTCGCGATCATCACGGAGCGTCTGCGCGTCGGCGAGCAACTGCCGACGGTCCGCCAACTGGCCATCGATTTGAAGATCAATGCCAACACGGTGGCCAAGGTCTACGCGGAGTTGGAGCGGACGGGAATCCTGGAGACGCGGCGCGGCGTTGGGACTTTCGTGCGCACCCGGCAGCCGACCGCGGCGACCCGCGGGCTGCAGAATGAACGGGAGCGGGAGTTACGCGCCTTTGCCGACCGCCTGCTGGCTGAAGCGCATCAGCTCGGCTTCTCGCTCGACGAATTGCTCGCTCACCTCAAGAGCAGGCGCCAACAAGGAGCATGAAGATGGCAAATATTATCTCCTACACCAGTAGATCCTCGGCAATCGATGCCGCCGACGGCCCACGCCTCAATGTCGTCTCGGTCATGGTCTTCCTGGGTTCCCTTCTGATCAGCCTGCTCGCGGCGTTCGGGTTGCAGAGCCCGATCTGGGTGGTGGTCGGCGTCCTGGCCGGCCTGGTGGGTGCGCTCTCACCGCGGGTCGCCAAGCAATGGGAGCGCGCGGTGGTCCTGAGACTCGGACGTTACACGGGCCTGCGGGGGCCGGGCCTCTTCTGGGTCGTGCCGCTGATCGATTCGATCTCGACCTACGTCGATCAGCGCATCATCACCACC
>DATEFT010001026.1:0-8573 GCA_035280505.1 Blastocatellia bacterium
CGAGAGGGCTTCCGGTCAGCATCTATCGGCCGGGACGAATCGCGGGAGACAGCCGGACCGGCATCTCCAATCCGGACGATTTCGTCTGCCGTTATCTGCGGGGCTGTCTTCAACTCGGAGCCATGCCGGATTGGGACGGAGAGGTCAATCTGGTTCCGGTCGACTATGTCAGCCGGGCGATCGTTCATCTGTCGATGCAGCCGGAGTCGTTGGGAAGGGTCTTTCACCTGATGAATCCCCGATCAGCCCCCTGGTCCGATCTGATCGACTGGTTCAGGTCGGAGGGCTTCTCCGTCCGCCCGGTCCCGTATCGCGCCTGGCGAGAGAGCCTCGAGCGTTCCCCGGACAATGCGCTCTATCCTCTCCTCTCGACCTTTCCGGCGGATGGATATGGAGACGGTCAGGCCGTCCCCGAGGTTTCGTCACGGCAACGAGTCGAATTCGATACCCGGAACACCGTGAGCGGTCTGGCGCACAGCTCCATCTCGTGCCCGCCGGCTGACCGGGCTCTGTTCCGCGCCTATCTCTCTGATCTCGTCGATCGGAATGTCTTGTAGGAATAGACCGCGAAAGACGCGAAACACGCGAAGTCACCGATCTGTCGCGTGTTTCGCGTCTTTCGCGGTTCAGGTAAAAATCATGAGCCAAAATCCGAAATCTCAAAGCATGTTCAATCGCCGGCTGGGAACTCTCGTCGTGCTGCTGTCGCTGGCGCTGCTGGCGGGCGACCGAACGTCGCCGGCGGCCGTCTCGTCGGCCGCCGCATCGGCCTCATCCGTTCCATTTTCCGGGGCCGAGATCCTGTGGGATGTGTGGGGCGTGCCGCACCTCTTTGCCAAAGACCATCAGGCACTCTTTCGAGCCTTCGGTTGGGCGCAGATGCGGAGCCATGGCGATCTCATCCTGCGGCTCTACGGTCAGGGGCGCGGCCGGGCCGCCGAATATTGGGGGCCGCAGTACCTCGACTCCGACCGTTGGGTCCGGCTCAACGGCATTCCGGCTCGCGCCCGGGAGTGGTATCAGGCGCAGAGTCCTGTTTTTCGTCCCTGCCTGGATGCCTTTGTGGAAGGGATCAACGCTTATGCCCGCGCACATGGCGATCAAATCGCCGACGAGGTCAAGGTCGTGCTGCCGGTCTCGGCGGTCGATCTGCTCGCGCATGCGCAGCGGGCGATTCACTTCACCTTCGTCACCCGAGCCGATCTGGTGCGCGGCGCCGCACGGCAATGGGAGTCCGGGGGGGAGTCCGGGGCCGCTTCGCGAAACGGATCCAACGCCTGGGCGATCGCTCCGGCCCGCGCGGCCGGCAAACACGCGATGCTGCTGGCCAACCCGCATCTGCCGTGGGCGGATCTCTTTCTGTTTTATGAAGCGCAGTTCGTCGCGCCGGGGGTCAACCTCTATGGCGCCACCCTCGTCGGATTTCCGGCCCCGGGGATCGCGTTCAACGACTACCTGGGCTGGTCGCACACGGTCAACACCCACGACGGCCAGGATCTCTACGAACTTGAGCTGACCGCCGGCGGATATCGCTGGGACGGCAAAGTGAGAGCGTTCGAGACCGAGGTTCAGACCATCAAAGTCAAACGGGCCGACGGCTCGATGCAGAGTGATCAACTGACGGTGCGGCGTTCGGTGCACGGCCCGGTGGTGGCCGAGAAGGAGGGGCGAGCCCTGGCGCTCCGCATCGTCGGTCTGGATCGCCCCGGCCTGCTCGAAGAGTGGTGGGACATGGGGCGGGCCCGGAACTTGAAGGAGTTCGAGGCCGTTCTGCGGCGGCTCCAGTTGCCGATGTTCACGGTCATGTATGCCGATCGAGACGGCCATCTCATGCACCTCTTCGGCGGTCTGACGCCGGTGCGAGCCGGCGGGCCCTACGATTGGGCCGGGATCGTGCCCGGCGATCGTTCGGAGACGCTCTGGACGAAGACTCATTCCTACGACGAACTGCCGCGCGTCATCGATCCGCCGAGCGGATGGTTGCAGAACGCGAACGATCCGCCGTGGACGACCACTTTTCCGCCCGCCCTGGATCCATCCCGATTCCCGCCGTATATGGCCCCGCGATTCTTCCCCTTTCGCGCCCAGCGTTCGGCCCGGATGCTGGAGGAGGATCGCCAGATCACTTTTGAAGAGCTGATCAAATACAAACATTCGACGCGGATGGAGGCGGCCGACCGGATTCTCGACGATCTGATCGCGGCGGCGCGCGAGAGCGACCATCGCGAAGTGAAACAGGCCGCCGAGACGCTGGCGGCCTGGGACCGCTGTGCCGACGCCGCCAGC
The DNA here is from genome assembly GCA_035280505.1 of Blastocatellia bacterium. GTDB lineage: Bacteria > Acidobacteriota > Blastocatellia > RBC074 > RBC074 > JAKEHZ01. The sequence continues at coordinate 2,287 of DATEFT010001026.1, forward strand.
CGGGGCGCGGTCCTCTTCGAATCCTTCTTTCGTGAACTGACCCGCCGCTCCGGCGCGGCCGGGCCCTTTGCCGTGCCCTGGAACGAGAGCGCGCCCCGCACCACCCCCCGAGGCCTGGCCGATCCGGCCGTGGCCGTTGAGGCCTTGGAAGCGGCGGTCAGGCAGGTCTCCGCCGCCTTCGGCTCCGCCGATGTCGCCTGGGGAGAGGTCGCACGTTTGCGCGCCGGCCGGCTGGACCTGCCCGCGAACGGCGGCCCGGATGAACTGGGCATCTTCCGGGTCGTGGAGTTCGCGCCCGCCGACGACCGGCATCTTCGCGGCATCAGCGGCGACTCGTACGTCGCGGCTATCGAATTCTCCAACCCCGTCCGGGCCAGGGTCCTGATCGGTTACGGCAACTCCTCTCAACCCGGTTCGCCGCATCTCACCGATCAACTGCCGCTCTTTGCCCGCCAGGAACTTCGCCCCGTCTGGCGCACCCGCGCCGAAATTATGGCCCACCTCGAAGCGCGCGAAACCTTCTGAGCGCTCATGCGACGGATCTCTCCTCGGCCCGATCAAAAGGCCTTCCAGCCATTGCGTTCTTATATAAGAGCAGGCAGCGGGCGTAATATTTATCGTTAGATTATGCTAATTAGTAATATTCGAAGCTGCCTCACATCTGTTTCTCATGAATACCGAAAACAACAGTCGTAGAAGGCTCAGGTCTAGATGAAGTAGACCTCCGCGGATCGATGACCTGCGTCAGGTCGGCAGACAACGACCTTGACGTCTCGGATCATGGGATGCCGGGTGGCCTGAGCTTTCTGTGCGACTGCGGATTTCGCGGTTAGATGTTAGATGCCCCCAGAGGTTCATTTCATCGATTTGGTACTGAAACCTGAGGCCTGAAACAGATTAAGATGCAGATCAACAAATAAAGCCGATCGGCCAACTCATCTACCCACCAGTTGAAAATAACTGACCATCATGGTGATCGCCGATTTGAATTGAGCGAATTGGCCCGCTAGGGAACCGGGTGCGAGCAGCAGGCGTAGAAAGAGGTCTTGCTGTCTTCAGCCCGAGCGTCGTTCAGTCGGATCGCGCGGTAAGAGTGAAGATCTATCTATGCCAGGTATTTCGAGCTATTACGGCTGGGAAAAAGTGCGCGGACTTTCGACGAGTCGGAAGGTTTCGGCCGCGACCGTCCTGTTTCGCCAGGGGACGGAGGCGCAATCCGCAATTCTGATCGAGAGCGGGTGGATCAAATCGGTTCGGGAGGAGCAGAACGGGCAGGAGCGAATTCTGGCCCTGTTTCCGCCGGGGTCGCTGTTGAGCGCGGAGACGCTGATCTCCGGTCAGCATCATGCGGCGACGGCGATTGCCCTGGTCAATTGCCAGCTCTACCTGATCCCGTCCATGGTCTTCCTGAGCTGGGTCCGAAGCACTCCTCAATTCTCCTGGCAGCTTCATCGTGCGCTCAGCCGCCGAGTCAACGCCCGCGACATCCGCTTAACTCAGTTCCTCTGTCTTCCTCCCCGCTTGCGCCTGGAACAGTTACTCTGGCAACTGCTCTGCGTGCAGAATCGCGGCCAGTCGAACCCGGATCACAGGTGGTTCGAGGCCGAGTGTAAATTGCTGATCCCCCTGCAGCGCCAGGAACTGGCGCAGATGATCTCGATTACTCCCGAGCATTTGAGTCGCCTGCTCGGGATCATGGAACGAGACGGGGTGATCCGCCGTGACAACGGGTGGTTGATCGTGCTGAGCCCCGACCAGCTCTGGCGCGCCCCGGAAGTTCAACCTTCTAATGGACCCGATACAATTCAAGCAGAGGCGCACGAACTACCGGAAATCATCGTCGCCTGAGAGCCGGATCCTCGGGCCGAGATCCATCGGCGAATATTGACATCTTTCGTGGTTCAATCTATCTTCAGGTAGACGATCTATGGAAGTGAGTTGATGGTGAGCAGATTAACGTCGGCACCCCGCCGAAATACCGCCGGGTAGTTGGTAGATCCGTAAATCTCGGCTAAGGAGTTGAATCCGAATGAAGAAAATATTGTTCTCCGCTGCGCTCAGCAGCTTGCTCTCTTTCGCCATGTTCGCGCAGACCCCGGTTCCTCAGCCGCGGCCCGCGAAACCGAGTGCCGCGAGTACCGCGCCTCCGGCTTCGTCCGAAGAGGGTGGCACCGGGGCGGAAGGTAAGATCGGTTACCTGAACACCGCGCAGTTCAGCCAGGGCCTCGTTGAACTCAAAGTCCGGCTCGACGCGCTCGCCAATGAACTCGAACCCAAGAAAAAAGAGCTTCAGTCCTCGGAAGAAGATCTCACCAAGCTGAGGGATAAGATTCAGACCCAGGGCGGCACGGTCAGCCCGCAAATTCGCGGACAGTGGGTGGAGGAGGCCACCCAGAAAGAGACGGCCTTGAAGCGCAAAAGCGAAGATTACGAGGTGATGGTCCAGAAACGATTGACGGAGGTCTATCAGCCCATCTACGACAAGGTCCAGAAGTTTCTCGGCAGCTACTGCCCGCCGCGAGGGATCGTCATCGTCTTTGAAGGCGGCTCTGCCTACCAGTCGGGGGTGATGGTCTGGAACTCCCCGTCCATCGATATCACCGATGACTTCATCAAGGAGTACAACAAGGTCAATCCGGCCTCTCCGGCGGCGTCCACCGGCACCAAGAAGGATTGAAGATTTGAGATTTGAGAACGGTCTCAGATCCCAAATCCGGTTACGAAACGCACGAAAGACGCGAAAGGTATTTGATTTCGCGTCTTTCGTGCGTTTCGCGGTTTGAATCTCAAATTCCAATGAGCTTGTTATCCGGAATCCTAATCCAACGGAACCGTTAAATTTCGTGAAATTTGAGGGGCTCTAGGTCTCTGGCACGCGATTTTCAGTACGAAATAGCGCGTGACCGCGATGGAGTCGTCAATCGACCGGACGATTCCATCCATTAAACTTCTGACTAAGGAAGTATCTCATGAAGACCACAGCTCGTCCTCTTAAAGACCGGATTGAATCGGCATGGTACAGACGTCCGGCTTTCGCCAGGACAGTGCTGGCGTTCGTGGTTTGTACGACCATCGCTCTCGTGACCGTCCCGACTTTTTCCAGGGGGGGGCGTACCGGAGAGGCCCGTCCGTTCAGCATCCCGTCACGAGCCCTGCAGCGGTGGGACATTAATGCCCTGTTCTATGATTACGAGTTGTTGAACCTGGACCTCAAGGAGATGGCAGAGGCGGCCCGGACGACCGGACGCATCTCGCTGCCGGTCAAGAGGGGAAGGTATGACCTGAAGCTCGAACCGAATGAGATCCTGGCTCCTGGTTTCCGGGCCGTCATGACTACGGGGAGCGGAATGATCGAAGAGACTCCGGCCGAGGTCCATACCTACCGGGGGCGCATTACGGGCCGCCGGGACAGTGACGTCCGCCTCATGATTCATGGAGACTTGATCTCCGGATATCTTCGTACCGGAACGGAATGGATCTTCCTCGACCCGCTGAGCAAGTACATGCCCGGCGCTCTGCCGGGGCAGGTGATCGCCTATCGCGACGCCGACGTGCGGCCGGAAGCGCGTGGGATGTGCGGCGCGGAGGGACTGGAGAAACAGGCGGGGCGATTGCTGAAGGGCGAAGTGCGAGGAGCGGCGCTTCCCGTGACCCGCACCATCGAAGTGGCGACCGACGCCGATTTCGAATTCTTCCAGGCCAACGGGGCCAACAGCAATGCCGTGATTCAGGGAGTCATCAATCAGGTCGACGGCATCTACCTGGCGGAATTGAATATGACGTTGAGGATTACGTTCCAGAACGTCTATGCCGCGGCCGAAGATCCTTACACGGCCACCGACGCCAGCAGCCTGCTCGGCGAATTCACCAACTATTGGAATGCCAATCGAGGGACCGTGCGGCGGGACGTGGCGCATCTCTTCTCGGGCCGGAGCCTGGGCGGAACCACGGTCGGATTGGCATGGGTGGGAACGGTCTGTAGCTTTCCGACCTATGCTTACGGCATCTCCGTGCCGATCGCCAGCTATGCCAAGTTGGTCGCGCACGAGATGGGTCATAACTTCAACGCCGCACACGACGACCCCAGCATCTGTAACGGCGCCGGGCCGATCATGTGCGCCTTCGTTCAAAACGGGCCGAACCAGTTCTCACAGGTCTCCGAAGATACCATCACCACCTTCGTCACCGGTTTCGGCGGATGTTTGGATCAGCTTCTTAACGCCCGGATGGACCGCGAGCTACACTGAGTACCCTGTTGATCACATCGATGGGGAGGCCGCGAAACACGCGGAATACTCGAAATTAACGGCCTTTGGCGTGTTTCGCGTGTTTGGTCAGCCCCATTAACTGGAGTTGAGAAGGTCGCTGGAAAGTCCATAACAATCGGTTGCCGTAGTATTCAATCAGTAGCCGATCAATCGTTTCGCAGTACGATCATCGGATCCACTCTCGTCGCCCGCCGCGCCGGCAGCCAACAGGCTAGTAGCGCCGCTCCCGCCAGCATTAAGGAGACCAGCATAAAAGTCAGCGCATCTGTGGCGCTGACCCCATAGAGAAGTGATGCCATGAACTTTGTCAGCGCGAACCCTCCCATCATTCCCAGCGCAAATCCGGCAAGCGTCAACTTCAGCCCCTGTCCCAGAATCAATCGCAGAATGTTACTCCGCGGCGCGCCCAGCGCGACGCGAACGCCGATTTCGTGCGTCCTCTGGGAGACGGCATAGGCCATTACTCCATAGAGCCCGAGCCCGGCGAGCAGCAGCGCGATTCCCGCAAATACTCCCATCACAACTGTCATGATCCGTTTCGCCGCTGTTCGCTCATAGATTCTCTGTTCCATCGTTTTAAAACCGAGGATTGGCTGGGCCGGATAGAGTTCTTTCATCGCATTGCGGACCGAAGCGATCAACGCCTCCGGCTCGACCGTTGAACGCAGAACGATACCCATTTCAACCCTTGGGGTCTGCGCGAATGGTGCGTAGAACCCCGGTGCCGCAGCCTTATCGAGATTATCGTCTCTCGCATCCCCTGCCGCATGTCGATTGGGTCGTCTTCTTGTTTATGCATAAGTGTTCTAGTGGAGCATCTACCTGAGTATTGGTCAGCCTTGGTAGAATATCAAGAGAAGCATTTCACACCAGGGTTGCAAGGAAGGGGTTAATGAGGGCATCCCAAGCAAAGCGGTAATAAACCGGGTTTGGTGTATAACCTGAGGGGCCGAGCTTTGATGATGACATTTCCTATAATGCAGAGGGTTCTATGCGCAAGGCTCAGGGCCGATGCGCCCGATTGTGACCGAGGTGCCCCCTGAGCATTGCGCATAGAATCCTTTGCATTATCCGAATGAGGTGGCGGGCATGGTTCTAGTCGACTCCGCGCATTGAAGATGAGGAGAAGCGTGCACCGAAGTTCTATCTGGGCCATACTGTGCCGCGATACCTGCGGTATCCACTCTATCTCGTGTTCCAAACCGCGCGCCACACTGGGTTACTTCGGTTAACCCAGCCGTCCGTTCTACATGTCCGGGAGGGCTCACAACTGACTCCCGATCAGATGATCCAGGTGTTACTGCGGCAGCCCAAATCTCTGGCGGGCAGCAGAGGGCTCGTGCTACCGGAAAGTTATGAGCAGGCACAGGCTGCTACGCGTATAGGGGATCGTCCTTTGATTGCCTTGACCGCCGGGAAACCGCCATCTTTTGGAGATCCAGAGCTGGACCGGCAGGCGGCCGCTTATCATCGAATCTGGATCAATGAGATCCAGATGCAACTCGCGCGATTCTCGACGCGGGGGCGACAGATCGTGGTCGAGAATAGCGATCATGGAATCCCGGGCCGCGCGCCAAACGCCGTGATCGGAGCCGTTCGCGAGGTGGTCACCGAGGCCCGCGGTCAGGGCCCCGGCCGTTGGGATGGCTGAACCGCGCCCGGTCGGATCTCTTCCGACTTCTCCGGACTTCTCTAGACTATTCCATCGGTTTGCGTTTCCAGGCGCCGATGAGCAGGGGCGGCAGCACGGAATGGTGGCGGTCGCCCTGTTCCGCATCGGTCAGTTCTTCGAGGAAGGCCCGGCTCTCAGCTTCGGTCGTGAGCCCCATCTGGAGGGCCCGCGGCAGGAGGCTCAGGTAGACTCCCCGGAGCATGGCGCCGTATTGGGCGATCGGCCCGATGAGGCCGGAGACGTCGGTTCCGTCCGGACTGCCGAGGCCGGCCTCGATGAAGTAGGCCGGCAGTTTATGTCCGAGGTAGATATCACGGCCGTTCCGCCTGAACACTTCGAAGACGACC
>DATEFT010001027.1:0-6045 GCA_035280505.1 Blastocatellia bacterium
ATTGTGAGGTCGGATCCGCGTTCGAGCAACAATCGCATCATCGGCAGTCCCCGGTCATCGGACTGCGTGGCCGCGTGGAAGATCGCCGTCTGCCCGCCGATTCCGGCCTCGTCCACGGTCGCGCGCGCATTGACCTCGGCCCCGCGATCGAACAGCAGGAGGGCTGCTTCCGGCTTGCCGTACTCCGCGGCCACGTGGAACAGCGTCGCTCCCCGGAGGGTGAGGTTGCGCATCGTCGTTCCGCAGTCGAGTTCGGAGAATCGCCGGTGGACCAGCGTCGGATCCGCGTCGAGGTGTTCCGCCAATCGATCGAGCCGGTTGCAGAGCAGGTCCAGCATGCCCGGCACGTCGTACTTGGTCGTGCCGCCGGCTTCGACCAGGAGATCGATGCAGGCGGGAAGCCGCGACGAACGGCTGTACGAACCGATCAGGTAGTCCAGCGCCGTGTTCGCCCATTTGGGATGGCCGCGGTTGGGCTCGGCCCCGTGTTCCAGCAGCCATTTGAGGACCACCGGATCTACCGATTCGCAGGGCGAGAAGATGATCGGGAAATTTCCACTCCAATCGGCGTTGACGTCCGCGCCATACGAGACGAGCAATTCCATCATCGCAATCCTCATTCCGTTGAGCGCCGCGCGGGCGAGCGGTCCGTCGCCTCCCTGGTGCACGTCGGATCCGTTTTCGATCATCCACCGGGCCATCTCCAGTCTCCGTGGACCGGGCGGTTCCCACGGCACCCGGCACTCGGCCGCCCAGGTGAGCGGCCCGCTTTTGCCGTAGCCGAGCGGGGCACGGTGCAACTCCGGGTTGCGGGTCATGAGCTCCTTGACCCGTTCGAGATCGTTGGTATCGATCGCTTGTTTGAGTTGTCCGATCTCTTTGAGCGACTCGACGTGGGCCTTGATACGCGGCCAACTGGCGAACCCATAGAGCCGGGCGATCTTGAACTGAGCCTCGGTGAGCGATGCGGCGCCGCCGGCCTTGAGCAGGTCTCTGGCCTGGTCTTTCAGGTGCCGGAGATTGGGCTGGTCGGGAAGTTGGCGTGGAAGATCCTGGGAATCATGAGACATAGCGAACTCCTTTCATCGAAGCGCCCGCCGTCCGCATCTCGGGCTGAAAGAAGGTTCGCGAAAACCTGTGGTGGAGGGGTGGGCTTCTACCCTTTCCGCGGACCGGATGCGTCCCTGACGCGAGGCCCATCTTACCAGGAATCCCGGGGAGGCACTACTTGAACGGTCGATCACAGGCTCTCGATCTCAGAAACATTTTACGGACCTGATCGTTTCCGGGGGAGGCCGGTCCCCGAATTTAGAACTTGACATCCCCGGAGGCCCCTTATATCCTTCAATAGATCGACTATGGAAGAGCCTCTATGGGAACCGATAAATCTCAACCGAAAGCCGAACTGCTGCCGGGGACTTTGGAGATGCTGATTCTCAAGTCTCTGGAGCGGCACGCCGAGGCGATGCACGGATACGGCATCGCCCTCTACCTCAAACAGATCTCGCAGGAGGTGCTGCGGGTCGAAGAAGGATCGCTCTATCCGGCCCTGCAACGCCTGGCGCTCAAAGGCTGGGTCAAGGCGGAATGGGGGCAGTCCGAAAATAATCGCCGCGCCAGGTTCTACAAACTGACGCCCGCCGGGCGGAAGCAGCTCAAGCAGGAGGTCGCGGACTTCGAGCGGGTGCTGGAGGCGATCTTGCGCGTCTTGCAACCGACGTGAGGAGTCGGCGGCCGAGGTCGGATCCGGGTATCTTTTACTCCCAGTCGGGGGTTGGACGCTCTTTCAACCACAGAATGAAATCCAGGGGTGGGGGCGCGCCGCCCAACAGCCGGAGCCTGGTTGCGCACTGAGCCCGGTGCCCCTGGCTGTGCAAACACACCTGCATCACCGCCTGAGCCACCGAACAACTATGACCGGGGATCAATGACGACTCCAGGGTGCCTGCGAGATCGGACTCCTGAACTTGAGAGATCCAGTTCATCTCCTGCTCGTGGGTTTCTCGGTACCGAGCGGTAATCGCTTCAAGCGAGTCCGGAATTATCGACTCTGCTTCGATCGCGAACGGAAGCTCCAGGCTCAGTAGCAGCCAGAACCGATTGGCGAGGAGGATGTGATGAAGGGCCCGCTGTAGTTCCGCATCCCGGGCCGCCGTTTCGTGCCCACGAATCGCCTTGATCAGTGAGGCGTTCGCATACCATTTGTGAGAGACGAGGTCTTGCAGCATCGCGAGCATGATCGGCATTAAACTCCAGAGCAAAAGCTTTCGGGTCAAATGTATCTGTTCGGAAGCGGCGTCATCTCCTGATCTTGATCCAGGAGGCTCGCCTCCAGTCAATAATTACCATCCTTTACGTTTGCGCAGCCCGGTGACGTGAGCGATGTGATGAACGCCGTGCCAGGCATACAACTGGATTGCCTGGTCGATGGTCATCGCCCCGCGTTGCGGATGGCTGAAGCGATGGGTGAAGTCAGACTCCCGAAGCGAATTGAGGAGGATGACCCAGCGCTCATGTAACGCTTCGAGCAGCTTCAGCGATAATTCGACCGGTGCTTCACGCCCGTCGATCGTTTCCGCCCATAATGCCTCTTCGAAAGTTTTGACTAGCGGATTGTTTTCAGTCAGGGCCAGTTTGAATCGTACGAAGCCGTTGATGTGCGCGTCGGCCAGATGGTGTACGACTTGCCGAAGCGTCCAGCCGCCTTCGCGGTAATATGTGTCGAGCTGATCGTTGCTCAACTCGGCCAGCGCGGCGCGCAGATTCGCGGGGGCCTGTGCCATCTCGGCGATCCATCCCCGCCGTTTTTCATCGGTGACGGCGGGGTCAATCACAAAGTCTCCGACCGGGAATCGAAGCTCTTCAGCGGCATTCATTAAAGACATGATCTCCTCCTAAAAGTTCCTTATCCGGACCATCGGAACAATAATTTCGGCCAAATCAATAATTGCGCGGCTCCATCTTTCTCTTGTCGGCAAACCGCCGGACGTCATCGTCCATAACCGGACTCCTCCATTTGGCTGGAGAGTTGACTGATGGCGGCGAATCTCCAGGCCAGAAGAGTCACCGTCAGCGCCGCCAGCGCGAGGATCCCGATCCCTGGTCGCAAGCCGAAGGCGGAGATCACTCCTCCCAAGGCCGGGGGGCCGGCGAGAAAACCCGCATATCCGGCACTGGCTGCCATCGCCACGCCGGTCGCCGCGACTGAATAGCGCCGGGCAGCCGCGCTGAACAGGACGGGCACGACGTTGGCGAGTCCCAGTCCGATCAGCACGAAGCCCGGAACCGCAAAGAACACACCAGATGCCATTGCGGCCGCCACCGACCCGGCACCTGCGGTTAGGCCTCCGGCCAGGATCACACGCGACGGACCGAGCAACCTGACGATCCGGTCTCCGGTCAGGCGACCGGCCGCCATCGCCAGCGAAAAAGCCGCGTATCCGCTGGCGGCGAGGCTTGGATCGCCCAGGGAGGCGATATAGACGCTGCTCCAATCGGCCATGGCCCCCTCCACCAGCATGCACAGCAAGACCATCGCACAAATAGCCCACATGCCGCGATCGGGCAATCGCAATCCGGAGCCTGTCGCACTCTCTTCCTCGCCCGGACCGAGCGCCGGTCCGGCCAGCATCACCAGCAGGAATGAGAGGCTCCCGGATAGGAACAGGCCCAGTCCAAGTTGCCGAGCCTCCAAGAGACCGGCGATTGCTGCGCCGGCCAGCCCTCCCAGGCTGAAAGCGGCATGAAATGAAGACATGATCGGAGCTCCCCATCGGCGCTCGATGCCGCTCGCATGTGCATTCATCGAGACATCGATCGCTCCGTTCGTGAAGCCCAACAGAAAGGCCACCACCACGAGCCACTGGAAGGAAGGGGCCCATGGAGGCCAGAGCAGGGTCAGGGCGAATGAGGCTCCCGCCAACACACACGCGCGCCGCGTTCCCAGCGCGGGCATCGCCAGGCCCGCGAGAAGCATTGAGATCACGGCTCCGCCGGCGAAAGCCAACAACACCAGGCTCAATCGGGCGGCCGATAGTTCGTGCGACCGTTGAAGACCAGGGATCGCCGCGGCCCAGGCGCCGATTCCAACTCCATTGGCGAGAAAGATCGCGATCGTGGCGATTCGCGGCCATAGCACCGATGAGTTGTTGAATATCATAGAGACTTCAGAGCCTTCTCTCTATCTTAGCGACTAAAAATCGATAGGCCTTGAGCTTTGTAGAGATCGCTATCCGGCCTCGCGGCGTGTGAAGAGGAGCCCCGACCAGACCGCATCGATTGCGCAGATCTTATAATCGACGAGGCCCGCGGCCAATCCGGCTTTTCGCACGACAGCCTGGGTCAAGTCGGATCTTAAAGGCGAAGTCTTCTTGGGCCAGGCGATCCAGAGCGGCCCTTGCTCGGCCAGCAACGCCATCCGTGCGATCTCACTCTCCAGATCTTTGAGCGATCGCGTGAACCAGATTGTTAGATTGCGTCGGCCACTCATCTGCCGGCGCAACTTCACACCGTTGGGCAAGTCGCCGAGAATCTCTGCGATGCCGGGCGGTGGCTTGACCAGCGCCACTACGGCATTCGATACGATGCCGAGCTTCTTTGCGAGAGGAGTGCCGGCGTAGCCTGCCAGAACCGATTGAGGCACCACTGTCACCGCGGGCGGATTGGAGATGGCGTCTTTGAGGACTGTGCGGATCTGATCCCAGGTGGTGTAGATGGCATCCGGAAGGGTCTCCCGGACGCGTGCGATCTTTTCCGGATCCCCGGCGACGAAGATCAATGGGACGAAGCGGGTGGCCTTGTGATGCCGAAGCGCCAGGGCCACATCTCGACCCTGCATGGGGAGCCGAGATAGATCGATGATCACGGCGGATGGCGGAGTCTCTTTCAACTCGCGCCGCAAGTCGGCGCCATTCGGTGGTAGATGGATTACCTCATATTTTACGGCCCTGAGCCGTAAGGCTCTCTCGTTAGCCTCAGCGGCATTCCAGTGGATCAAACGTACACGGTGCATGATGTTTGTCTGAACCTCCGCTCATAATTATGCGGATTCAGATTAACGACAGCGACGCCATCTGTCCATGGCTTTCGGGTAGCCGGTCGGCCGGACCTGAGTACTTTGGAAAGTAAATTTCTTGAAGTTTTGATTCGGGACCGCGAAATACACAAAAGACGCGAAAGTGCGAAAACTGATGATTTAGCGTGTTTAGCGTGTTTCGCGGTTTAGAATCCGAATTCAAAAGCCTGAGTGGTCTTACGGCGTGCGAGTAACTGTTCAGTTGATGTGCGGTTGTCGCCAGCTTGCCACTTTGAACGATTGCGAAATCAAGGAGTCTCGGCCAAAACGGTTTCGATCCGCCGGGAAAGTTCAGCCTCCGAAAGACGCGTCGGAGAATAGAATCGCACCAGGCCTTTCCGATCTATCAGCGCATAGGTGGGGGTGGCCGAGACCCCATAGCGGATCATGGTGTCGGTATCAATCGGGACCGGAACGCCTTCGAGCCCGGTGTAGGACTCCGCCCAGACCTTTGCGATCTGCGCCTTTTCTTCAGTGGGTGTGGCCGGCTTATTCTCCGCGCCGGTTCCGTAATAACGGGTGGGGGCAATCACAAGCAGCCCCTGCGGGCGATATTTGCGTACCACGCGACCGAGCATGCCGGCCTGTGCTTTACAATCGGCGCACCAATGAGCCCAGAGGAACAGCAACACGGGCTTGCCCTTGAGCGCGGCGAGGGCAGGTAGTTCAGTCCCGACGAAATCAGTTGGCTTGAGGTCGTAAGCAGGCCGGCCTTCGAGCGAGAGCAGGTTGATGCTCTTGCAGATACGAGCGCGCAATGCGACATCCTTGGCGCGTGCAAACTCCTTCTCCAGAAAGTGAAGCGCCGCCCCTCGGCCCTCACGCGCCGCGCGTAATTTACCTTCGACCTCAATCGCCGCGCCAAGCGGGAGCAACAGATCGGACTTCTCCGCCCGAATCTCTCGGCGGAGTTCCAGCACGTAAGCCGCCGCGACCTCCGTTTGTTTCAGCATCTCCGCGCCGCGTGCCAG
>DATEFT010001028.1:0-13551 GCA_035280505.1 Blastocatellia bacterium
ACTTCTATTATTGGTATTGGTCATCGCATCATCAAAGGGCTACTCGCAGGATTCACTTCCAGCCGAGAAGAAGAGAGCACTATCTAAATTCGATCCGGCGGAGGTCTTTCCTCAAACTAATGATCGGGCGCGCGACAACAGCCGGAGGAGGTCGAACAATGCTGATTCGGCCTCGCCCCGGGATCCCAATGCCTCCGCGACCCTTTCCGATTCGGCCTCACGGCGTAGAGCCGGGCAGAAGAGAACGACGGATCCCAACGATCCGGCCCAGATGAATTCATCCTCATCGACGGCGGTTCTCTCCGCCGTCAACCGCGTTCCCGCTCCAACTCCCACAGCGACTCCGATTCCGCAGTCACAGGCGCTTCCCGCTGCGACCCCTGCGGCGACTCCAGAGGCGACCCCTGAAGCGACCCCTGAAGTAGCAGCGGTCACGGAATCATCAGATCCAGCATCAGCTCCCCCTCTATCAGCGGCCATCTCGGGCCAGCCAGGTCGCAGCGCCGGTTTTTCGCTGCCGATTATCTTCACTATTCTCAGTGTGATCCTGTTCGCGCTGGTCGTGGTCATCATCAAACTGAAGAAAGTCATCGCCGCTCCGTGAAGTGGGATCGGCAGACCGTGCGGCACTGCGGCAGAGTTTGTTAGCAAGGAGATTCCTCGATGTGCAATCGATGGGGGAGACCCGGACCGCGCCCGGCTTTCTTCTTATTTCCGTTGTTGATCGGTTTGTGGATGGTCTCGGCTTCGATCTTCGTTTTTGGGCAGCGAAGCCGAATAGGGGAAGTCTATGGCGGAATCGAGATCTCGCCTGCGGGCTTCCGGGGGGTGGCCATCCGGCTCACCGAGGGCGAAGAGGGTTATCGCGTGATCTATGCCGAAAACATCACCGCCACCCTGACCTCGCTCAACAACCAGCTCCTGCCCGACCTGATCCGGGACAGCGTCCAGGCCGTCTATCAGATTCATACTCGGATGAAGACCGACTATAAAGTGCCGGAGAACAATATCTTCATCATCGGCTCCAGCCGGCTTCGCAGCGATAATCCGCAGAACATGGTGCCGGATCTCATGTCGGCGCTGACAAAGGGCATCAAGGAGCGGGTCGGAAAGACCCCGATCCTGCTCGATCTCGATACCGAGACGCAGCTCAGCATCATCGGCACGATTCCGCCGCATTTTCGCGGCAAAGCCGGATCGCCGGACAATCGGAGCGACGCCATGCTCGTCGACATCGGCCCGGACACCCTCCGCGGCGGGTATCAGGTGATCCGTCAGAACAATTCCGATAAGCTGGATTACGATTACGTCACCTTCAACGTCGCCACCGGCCTCACCATCGTCACCAACGAGATCAATCAATTGACGGCCAAAGACGGCAGTTTGACGGCCTACATGGCTGCGGCGAAAGGAGTCTGCGCGAATGCGGTGGGCGCCAGCCTCCGCGACGAGATCGAGCGCAAGCCGGGATTGGTCAATCGCCAGCAGATCTACCTCTCGGGCGGGATCGTCCACGCCATGATGACCCTGCTGCGGCCGGACGATCGCCGGCTCTACGTCCGGATCTTCGACGGGGAGATCGATATCTTCTATCGGACGCTGACGGGCGATCCCGATATCCTGCAACGGATGCTCTTCCCCGATCTGACCCGGAGCGTGCCCAACCCCGCGCTGCGCAAGGAGATTGAGAAGCAGGTCGAATCGGTGCGCAATGCCTATTCGCTGAAGGATCTGATCGCCGGCGCCGAATTCCTGAAGACCCTCTCCGCTGAATTGAAGTTCTCCGGCAAGACCGTTCGCTACGCGCGCATCGGCTATCTCTCGTCGATCCTGGGCTATGTTCGCGCGCAGACCACGTTCTAGCCTTAGCCTCTCTTAATTGAAGAGCCCGTCCGCACGGCCCTCCCGCGCCGACCCGCAACCGTCCCTCGCACCGCTCCGGCCGCCGGACCCCCGGAAAGTCCTGATTTTTCGGGGAGTTGACGCCTGGCGAAATTTGGATTTCTTTTTCGCAAAAAAAATCGGGCTCCCGGAATATTTAAGGCCTTCCCGGCGATTAACGATGTAGGAACAGGCTCCTAGTCAAAAAATAAACGTTAATACATGGGTGGATTGTAAGAATTACGGTGATCAACAAGGTGATCCAGGACGATGTCAAGCGAAAGCTTGCGACTTTTGAGGCGGAGGCGCTGACTTTTGCCAGCCAGCTCTTCCGTTTGGCGCGAAGGCTGTGTCGGGACCAGGCGCGGGCTGAAGATTTGGTGCAGGAGACCTACCTGCAGGCCTGGCGCTCGTTTCACCGCTTTGAACTGGGAACGAATCTGCGAGCCTGGCTCTACAAGATCCTCTTCAATGTCTATTACACCCGGCAGCGACGGGAGCGCTTGGAGCTGGTTCCAGCGGAGGAGACGATCGCCGGCACGATCGCCTACGATCCTCCAACGCCTCAACATTTAACGGAAGAGGAAGTGTTGATGGCTCTCGAGCGGTTGCCGAAAGAGTTTCAGATTCCGGTCGTGCTGGCCGATGTAGAAGAGTTGTCCTATCGCGAAATTGCCGAGGCTTTGCAGATCCCCTTGGGGACGGTGATGTCGCGGTTACATCGCGGAAGAAAAATATTGCGGATGGAGTTGGAGAATTATGCGCGTGGCGCGGGATATCGAATTGCGGAGTAAGAGCATTTAGGTTTTGCGCCCCGGATAAGCCCCAGACCAGAAAGATTGAGACGCAAGGGCTACGATGCAAAAAATGGAGTGCTGGAGTTTTAAAGATCTACTCGATTCCTACCTCTCTCAAGAGCTGGCGGTCGAGACCAACCACGCGATGTTGCGTCACGCGGAGCAGTGTGGCATCTGCCGCCGCGAGATGGCGGCCCGCCGCCAACTTCGCGAAAAATTGCGCCAGGTCTGCTTGCGAGAGAAGATGAGTCAAGACGCCTACGCCCGGCTCTACGCGAGGGTGCGGGTCGAGGCTTATGGCGGGTTGCCCCGGGCGAAGAAGGGGCAGCACAAATGGACCAACGTTTTCAATCGAATCTTCGCCTCACCGGTGGTCCTTCCAGCGGCGATCACCGTAGCTTTCTTGCTCTTCGCGACCGGAGTCTTCAGCTTATATCTGTTGCGGAGCGAGTCTTTGACCCAGTTGAGCGCAGCCCTCTTCGATGAAACGATGGGGAGTCATCGGGTCTGCGCCGTCAAATATGAGCGGGCCGAAGGCCCGGTCAGTATGATCAACGATGCGCCGACGCACGACCCGGCTTATGACGATCTCGACAAACTAGCTCAACCCGGAGCTCAAGGGCTGCTGTTGCGATCGGCTCATATCTGTAATTTTGCCGGTCGCCGCCAATTCGCGCATCTGGTCTACACTTGGGATTCGAGATTGATATCTCTGATGGTGACTGAACGTGACAATCCCGCCCTGAAGTCCGGCCAAGTCCCGGCTGACGACGGAGCCATAGCCGATCTGCAGCGGGCCTTGCGGGATGGTCATTTTTCGTTGGGGGCATATCAAACCGCCAAGCATATCGTGGTCGTGGTCTCAGATCTCCCAGAGAAGGAGAACGACGCCTTGACTCAACGATTGGCGGTCCCAGTCGCAACTCGTTTACGGGAAATAGAACGCGTCTCAAATCGAGTAGCGACGACACTCAACCTGAAGCCTGTGCACAAACCCAAAAACCAATAGTAAATAAAGCCGCCGCAGGGCATCAGACTGAATGTGAAATTTAGCTGTGCTGCTACGGGGCAGAATTTTGACTCTGCCTCTTCACCATGATTTCTGAGCCGACTCGATCGGTTTTTAGTTTGAGATGAAAGAGAGAGCCATGATTTCAACTGCTACGAACGTCAATCTGAATTTAAGGAATTTAAGAGTGGAAGAGAAGTCTTGGCTGCCAGGACTGACCAACCTCTTGAATTTGCCTTACGTTGAAAGAACTTACTGGCGGGGGATGACGATCTATGGACTTGAAGACCCCTCCACGCATATCTATGTAGTGCTCAAAGGGCGGGTCAAAATCCTCAGGGCTTCATCCGAGGGAGAGCAGAAGATCATCTCGATTCGGTATCCTGGAGATATCTTCGGGGAATTGGCTTTGGCTGTGGGTAGAATAGAGGTGCTGCGGACCGACGAGGCCGTGGCGCTCGACACGACCCGCGTGGCGGTCATCAGAATTGCGGATTTCTGGCATGCGGCCGGCCATGACAGCGGCATGATCCAGTCTTTAATGCAGTTTTTGACCGAGCGGTTGGCGGAAGCCCACCGGCAGATCGAATCACTCGTTTTCGACAACAATCATCGTCGTCTGGCGCGCGCGCTGCTGGCCCTTTCTTCAGAAGCGTCCCGCGCCGGAGAGTCCAGTGTGCGGTTAACGCACGAGGAGCTCGCCGAACTGATCGGTTCGACCCGCGAGGTCGTCACCGGGATGATGATTGAATTCCGGCAGCGAGGGTTAATCGATTATAAGCGGGGCGATATTCGCCCGAATTTGCCGCAGTTGGTGCAGTTTTTAGCCGAAAACGAAGACCTGGACCGGCGAACCAAGAGTGTCTAAACCGCTGCTCAGGGCGGAGGTGCCGGTTTCTAAATGCGTTTTAAAAATCATAATCAACACCGAGGGAATGGCAGGCAAGCATTAGCGGGTCGGGGCGCGTCTTTCTATAATGAAGCGTCAAGACCTGTCATAATGTCCTTGCCTAGCCATTTTTCTCGCGTTACAATCGTAGATCAGGAGACAGGCACGCTCCTGTCTCTTCGCGGGCTTTCAAGCTGAAGGATCTTGGGAACGATCAGGAAACTGATCGGCACAGTCTATAAATATCGAAAATGATCAAAACCAGTTCTTAGAGGCGTCATCCAATACTGCCAGTCATCATCGACCCCGTGCAAAAACCTGGCATCTTACACAGTAGTTAACCGGCCCCGTCTTCCAGTGCTCACAGTCAACATCGCGAGTTCCGCACGCCATTAGCAAACGAACTGAGTGTTTGATAATTAAATTGAAATCGAGTGCTGGCTTTTAGGTGGTCTGTATCAGTGCCCGGAAACGGACACCAAAGTGGGAGAGAGGATATGAAAGTTATATGCCCGAAGTGCCAATTCGAGAATCAAGCTGACTCCGCGCGGGTTGTTTGTGCGAGGTGCGCGACGATTATCGAGGTCAGATTGGATCAAACCTCGGGATTGGATGGTAACGGTAAACGTCAGACCGCGCGCTTACCATTCGCTGCCAATTCGAGCAGCAGCCAATCCCCAAACAGTCAACCTTTAAATGTCAACAGTCAACAGTTGAATCCGTCTCGGGATCTGTATGCGACACGCATCGGTGACGATTTCGACGATGTGCTCGATATTCCTCGTCCGGTGCAGTCCAATTCCCAGACCAACTACGACTCTCCGATCTTCGATGACGTCTTCACGACGCCGGAATACGACTACACGGCGGCCTACGACTATTCGACCACGGAGAAGAAGGCGACTTCTCAAGTTGACAATTTCCAGGCCGGGATCTCACGTCAGCGCGAGACCCAGGATTACGTGGCGGCGGCCGAGCCCGAATTTATGGGTTGGCCCCTGTTGCCGGAAAATTCGATCGATGAAGACGACAGCGTCGGCGAAACCAAGTCTCGCCGGGGCGGTCTGATCCTGCGGGTCGCGATCTGCGTGGTGATCTTCGGCGGTCTGATCGGCGGCGCCTACTACTTCCTGGGAGACCTGATCAAGTTCCGCGACAAAGAGGCCGCGACGCCTCCTCCGGCCAAGGAGCAGGTGGCTCGCCAACCGGAAGCCAAGGGCGAAGAGAAGCCTCCGGCTTCGGAGAAGCCCGGTTCCGAGGCGGTCCTCAAGAGCAAGAATGAACAGGGCGGCGTGAAGCAGATCGAGATTCCGCCGGTCCCCGCTAGCGTGGAAGGTCCCAAGGGAGTTCAGGCCAAACCGGCGGCTCTGGAACCGATTCCCAATCGGGGAAATATCACCATTCAAGTTGCCTCTTTCAAAGATCTGGCTCAGGCCAGTGACCGGGTCGCGACTCTAAAATCACAAGGTGTCGAAGCGCGTATCGTAGACGCGGAGATCCCCGGCAACGGCACCTGGCACCGTGTTTATATCGGTCGTTTCTTGAATCGCGACGAAGCCAGAAACTTTGGCAATCAGCTCAGGGACAAGGGCACGGTGGGAGATTTCCTCGTGACCCCGGTCAACTAAGTTTGATCTGGATGCTTTAGGCTCGAGAGTCTGGGGGTCCGGCTCTCTCCGGTTGAACAAAGTTAATTTTTAAGCTTGAGAGAATTAACTTGAAGACTCAAATCATCGGGTTACAAGGGCAGCGGCCGTCGAAAACGTCAAAGACGGCGGCGACGGCCAAGGGAAGGAGAAAGGTCGAGGAGCAAGCCCGCGCCTACGCGAAGATCGTCGAGCGGTACGCCAAATCGATCGATCGTCCCGAGGTACGTCTTCGCTTTCTCCACAATGCCCTGGGCAAACAGGTGGTATGGCAGAAGAAGTTTCAGCATTCGCTGCGCCATTTCCGTTTCCTGGAGAACACCAAGTTCTACAACTGGATGATTGAGGCGCGCTTCTACAGCGCGGTTTTGGAGGAAGTGCGCGGTCTGGCCCGCACCTTGCCAGGCAACCGGTATAAAAGATTACAGAGTATTCATGTCCCTTTCGCGGCTCGGGCCTACATGGCACTCCATCGGGCCCGATACGCCTTCTATGCGACCGGCGTCGTGATGGTCGGGTTCCTGCTCCTGGGAATCTACTCGCTGACGGCCTGGTCCGGACAGATGTTGAGCGCCTATATCGGGCGCGACCCGCAGCGCATGGACCTGATCTCTCAGTCGGTCTCAGGCGCGACTCCAACGCCCACCCCCTTGAAGTACCGGGATGAGCGAATCTGGATGGTGGAGAAGAGCAACGATGAGGAGCACTACAGCAACGGTGCCCGCATCTTCACCAAATACGAGACCGACAACCATCGCCGCGGTTACTATCTGATCCCGCGCGGCTCGGATACCGATGGAGATCAGTTGCGCCGAGAGGTGGTCGGGATCGTCTATCACACCTCCGAGAGCGATATCGTCTCCTTCACCGCCGACAATAACGATCTCATTCAGAGGCGGTCGCAGGGATTGGCCAACTATATCAAGCGCGAGAAGCTCTACAACTATCTGATCGACCGTTACGGCGGGATCTACCGGGTCGTGAGGGATGATCAGGCGGCCAATCACGCGGGCTACTCGGTCTGGGCGGATAATAAGTATACCTATGTTCGGTTGAATGAAAGTTTCATCGGAGTCTGTTTTGAATCGACGGTCAATGCGGGCCCGGCCGAACAGGCCCTGACTCCGGCACAGATCGATGCCGGGAGACAGCTCACCAACGTTCTACGCAAGAAATATAACATCGACGATGTCAACTGCACGGCCCATGGGCTGGTCTCGGTCAACCCCAATACCATGTTGATCGCCTTCCACCATGACTGGGCGCGCAACTTCCCCTGGGAAGAGATGGGATTGTCGGACAAATATAAGATCAAACCCGCGAATGTGAGCGAGTACGGTTTCACCTATGACGACGAGGTGGTGGCCAAGCTCGGAGGCGAGATCTGGGAGGGCGCCAAGGTCGCCGACCAGGAGTTCAAGAAACGGGCCGAGCGAGAGCGGGTCGATCCGGATACCTTGCGGCGCAAGCTGCTCGATCGTTTTACGGTGCAATACAACAAGGTGCGGAGCGGCGCGCCGGGTCGCCCGGATAATATGTCGAGCATCCATTGATCTGCCTTCGGATGATCTCGGAGATCACAAAGCCGTGAATGTCCTTTTAAAAATTTAGTGTTTATCAGAGAATCACCGCTCTCGTCGGAGGGCGGTGATTTTCTTACCTGCTGATCGTCCGACGGAATGCCCCCCTTTCAATCGAAACTTATGAGATCGGTGTTAAGCTGTTAAGTCCAAGGCTTTAGCATCGGTCACGGAGTTGCAGGAGCCCGCCTGGTATGATACATAATGTGGCTCGTGCGCCAGTTTATGTCTGCTAACACGGCGCAAGCTATTTGAGTTTCTAAAAAAACCTGCTTTACTGGGTTTAAGATTGCTTGTAACCCACATATTAAAATGGGTAAACTACCCATCGTCCAACAAGAGCCGCACCCGAATTGAATCGCTGAATATAGAATGCTTGATGCGATGTTATAGGACATAAAAGCCGCGAGGTCCATTTGCCCCTCCCCGATGCTGGCTACCTACCATTTTCATTCAACATCTTGCATTTGCCCCTTTGGTCCATTCAGCAGAAAAGGTGCCTACAATAACTTTTCGTAGAAAACGCAGATATGGAGGAATAATGGAAGAGAATAAGACAATGACGGTCGCAGGCGAAGCAGACGTCGATAACACGGAGATCGGCGCTGTTGGTCTCGATGTCGGTACCAGCCGCATCGTGATGGCCGGCGGCCCAAGCGGTCACAAGGCACACTCCCAACTCAATGCTTTCGTCGGAGTCCCATATTCGAAGATGACCGAGGCCATCTTACAGCAGAACAAGATGGTCTATCATCGGAACGGCAAGGAGCTGTTCGTTTTCGGCAACGATTCGGAACGGTTCGCCAGCTTTTTCAACGCGGTTCCGCGCCGCCCGATGTCGCACGGCGTGCTCAATCCGCAGGAGCCGATGGGCCAGCAGATCATTCAGGCGATTATCGAATCGATCGTGCCGCGCGCCCGGAGAAACGAACTGCTCTGCTTCAGCGTTCCGGGACGGGGCGTCGGCGCCGAAGCCAATCTCGTCTACCACGAAGCCGTCCTGAAACACTTCCTGCACACGCTCGGCTATGAAGCGAAGGCGGTGAACGAGGGGCTGGCCGTGGTCTTCGCCGAACTGCAGAATGAAAACTTCACCGGAATCGGCATCAGTTGCGGCGGCGGGATGTGCAACGTCTGTGTGGCCTTCCTCTCTGTTCCGATGCTCACCTTCAGCATCCCGATGGGCGGCGACTATATCGATTCGAGTGTGGCGGCGGTGGTCGATGAACCCGTGACGCGCGTGCGCCTGACCAAGGAAGAATCGTTGGATCTGTCGCGCCAGCCGAAAGACAAGATGACCAGCGCGCTGCATATCTACTACGAAGAAGTGATCACCATGCTCGTCACCAAGCTGCGTGAGGAGTTCGAGAGTTCGCGCCAACTGCCGAAGATCGATCGCGCCATGCCGGTGGTCCTCTCCGGCGGCACCGCCCGACCGCGCGGGTTCTTGCAGAAATTCGAGGCCGCCATTAAAGCGGGCGGGTTCCCGGTTCAGATCTCCGACGTGCGGATGTCGAGCGATCCCATGACGGCCACTGCCCGGGGCTGTTACATCGCCGCCATGTCCGAGGTTCGATAACTGATGAGGTGCGAGGGGGAAGAGAAATTGCCGGATCTTTAATGATCGTGGCAGGGAGTTAAGAGAATCGGCCGGATCCATCATTTTCCATTGGTCATCAGTCATTGCTGGTTGTGGTTCAGTCATTGAGAAGTGGAAGATGGCTTATGACCAATGGAAAATGGACAGCCAGGATCTCTCTTCCCCGTTCTTCGCTCCGGCCGGCTCCACCGGCCTGAATCACTGGCAGCCGATTTTTGAACAATTTAAGATAGGACGATGACCCCGACTCTCCCCTTAATCGGATCTTGGTTCGTTCAACCTCCGCCCGCGCCGGCCATTCTCTCGCCATTCGATATTCTCAAGCTCGTCGGATTTGCGACGGGCGCCGCTCTCTACCTCTATCTTTGCTGGATGCTCTATCGTCGCTACGGCCTTCGTCGCGTCGAGCGCTCGTTGTTCATCCTGGGGCTGAGCATCGGACTGCAACATCTCGGAAACTTCGCCTCGGTCATTTATATCCTGATCGTGGGGAAGATGGGCGGACCCTGGCTGAAATCGTTCAACGTGGTGGCGTATGTCGCGCTCGCCTTCCTGCCGCCGTCGCTGATTCATTCGCATTTCAGGGCCTGGGAATGGTTCGATAAACGAGCCCCCCGCCAATTTTTTAAACCCCTGATCATCGCCGGCTACCTGCCGCTGGCGGTGCTGCCCTGGGTGGTCTTCAAGCTCTGGGAAGAGCCGTATCGATTGCCGATCGATAAACTCGAGCCGCTGATGCTGCCGTTTATTCTCTGGCTGGTCCTGATCTTCATCGAGTGCGCGCTGATCGACTGGGTCCTGGCGAATCGGCTGGAGGCGGCGCGTGAACGCCGATTCTTCGAGGTCTTCGGCGCCTCGCTCTTGATGATCGGCATCCTCTTTCTGGTGACCTATGTCTTCGGCGCCCGGAACTGGGGGATGCTGGGCCGGTATCTGGATCTGATCTCATACCTCTCCTCGATCGCGCCGGCGGCCATCGTCGCTTATTACATCTATCGTTATCGTTATCTGGAACTGGTGATTCGCCAGAGTTTCGTCTACGCGACGCTGGCGGCGCTGGTCATGATCGTCTACGTCTACGGGATTCGCCGCCTGGGCACGGCGCTCGAGGGGCGGGGCTATGGCGCCAACGCTCCGGGCGCGATCGAAGCCCTGTTGATTCTGGTCGTCATCTTTCTGGCCAGTCCACTGCGGCGTCTGACCGACAGTTACCTGCAGCGGCTCTTTGCGCGAGAGGTCGGGTTGTACCGCGAGCTGGTGGCTCAGGTGGGATCGGCGGCGTCCAGTTATGGCGAACTGGTCCACTTCGTCCAGTTTACCGAGCAGCGCCTGTTTGAGGCGCTGGAACTGAGCGAGGTCCGAATCGTTCCGAGCAATTCGGCGCCGAGCGACGCCGCGGAGGTGGTCCGGATCGCCGAGGAGCGCGAGTTGACCGAGATTGAAGACGGCGCGCTGCTCAATCGGTTGAATGCCCTGGCCTGTTATAGTTTGTGGCGTGAAGGGCGGGTGGTCGGCCTCCTGATCGTGAGGGGCGAACCGCGGTCGTTGACCGCCGAAAAACGCGAAGTCCTGATGGTTCTGGCGGGGCACCTCGCGGTGGCGATTGAAAGTTGCCAACTGCTCGAAGAGAAGGTCAAACTCGAACGCGAACTGGCCGAACGTGAGCGGTTGGCCTCCCTGGGGCAGATGGCCGCGACCGTCGCCCATGAGATCAAAAATCCGCTGAGCGCGATCAAATCGATCGCCCAGGTCATGCGCGAAGACGAACAGATCAGCGGTGAGTACGGACGAGACCTCGATCTGATCACCGGTGAGGTTGACCGGCTCAATCGCAGTGTTTCGCAGCTCCTGAGCTTTTCGCGACCGGCGGTGGTGGCTTCATCGCCGGCCTCGCTGCGGGAGATTGTGGAGAGTGTTCTGGCCCTGACTCGCGCCGAGACGGAGGCGCATGGCGTCAAGGTTTCGTTGAAGCTGTCCGCGGATCCTCAGTTGGACGGCGAGAGCGCGGCGGCACTAAAGGAGATTCTGCTCAACCTGGTGCTCAATGCGCTGCAGGCCCTGAGACCCGGAGGCGAGCTCGAGATCGAAAGCCGATTGAATGACTCCAATCAATTGTACCTGGCCGTGACCGATGACGGATTGGGGATTCCCACGACGATCCAGGAGAAGATCTTCGAGCCGTTTTTCACCACCAAGCAGCGCGGCACCGGCCTGGGTCTGGCCATTGTCGCGCGGCGAACTCGCGAACTGGCCGGAGCCATCAAATTGACCAGCCCGGTAATCGATGGCCGTGGCACAAGGTTTGAACTGGATTTGCCGGTCTGAAAGCTTTGCCAGTCTGAAGGCCTTGCCGGTCTAAGAGGGGAGATTGAATATGGCTGACTCCAGGATTTTGATTGTCGATGATGAAGAGGCGGCTCGTTACGGAATGGCTCGCGCTCTCAAGAATCATACGGTAATTGAGGCGGCCAGTGTCGACGCCGCGCGAACGGTCATCGCTGATGCCCGCCCAGATCTGATTCTGTTGGATATAAATCTGCCCGGGACCAGCGGCCTGGACTACCTCCGGGAACTGGCTGCCGCCGCGGAGGCGCCACCGGTCATCATGATCACCGCCCACGGTTCCGAACGCACCGCGGTCGAGGCCATTAAAGCCGGGGCCTACGACTATCTGGCCAAGCCGTTCGAGGTTGATGAGCTTCGGCTGGTGGTGAAGAACGCCCTTGAAGCGCACAAACTCCGTCGCGAGAACGAGGAGCTTCGCGCCGAACTGAAAGCGGCACACGGAATGGGGGAACTGTTCGGCGCCACCGAACAGATGCGGCGGATCTACGACCTGATCAACAAAGTGACGGCGACCGAGGTCACGGTCTTGATCTATGGCGAATCGGGGACCGGCAAAGAACTCGTCGCGAGAGCGATCCACGAGCGGAGCCGAAATCATCGGAACGGCGCTTTCATCGCGATGAACTGCGCGGCTTTGCCCTCGGAACTGATCGAATCCGAGTTGTTCGGCCACGAGAAAGGAGCGTTCACCGGGGCAGCGGCGCAGCGGAAAGGGAAATTCGAACTCGCTCATGGTGGTACGGTCTTTCTGGATGAGATCGGCGACATGAGTTTGAACACACAGGCCAAGCTGTTGCGCGTGCTCGAAGATCGTAAGGTCGAGCGGTTGGGCGGTTCACATTCGATCCCTATCGACGTCCGGGTCATCAGCGCGACCAATCGCGATCTGGCGGCGGCGGTCGCCGCCGAAAAATTCCGAGCCGACCTCTATTACCGCCTGAGAGTGGTGCAGATCGATCTGCCGTCGCTGCGGGAACGCCGCGAGGATATCCCGCTGCTGGCGACGCATTTTCTGCAGACCTATGCGAAGAAGTATCAGTTGAAGTGCACGGAATTCAGTGCGGACGCCATGAAACGCCTGGTCGCCTATGATTGGCCCGGAAACGTTCGCGAACTTCGCAATGCCATCGAGCGCAGCGCCGTCCTGGCCGATGGGAAGATGCTGCGCGCGGAAGACCTCCCGGAGGAGGTCCTGGCCGCGCGCATCACCGGCAAGGCCGCCGAGGTCTTTCAACGGGCGCTACCGATGCCCATGGATCAGGCGACGGATCTGCTCCAAACCCCATATCTGGTCGATTTCCGCGAAGCCCGGCGTGAATTCGAGAGAGCCTATCTGGAGCGGGTCCTGAGCGATACCGGCGGCAATGTGACGCGCGCCGCGGAGCGGGTCGGGATGCATCGCCAGAGCCTGCAACAGAAACTGAAAGACCTGGGCCTGACCCGTCGATACGTGATCAACGAAGAGGCGCCGGATTCGGATGACGATTGACGGTTTGACCTGACACCACAACTTCCAGAGACCATCGCCGGAGAGCCAGAGAGAGCCGGAGCGCGCTCGCGGGCGGCATCCGGCGCCGGCGCCAAGCCATTTGTTTGTACCGGTTATTTCGCCGATTTCGGGCCCTCCTCGCCCGGATCCTTCCGACGCCGAGCTGCGGCACCAGCCTTGCATTTCCCGCCAGCGCAACCGTTGAGAATATTTTGATACCTTGCGCCACGACCTCCGAGGCTCGGTTAAGGTATGGCTGACGCGCTTCGGCGGTCTGGCGCAAGAATTTTGAGCTCCGGGAGGTGGCGCGATGG
>DATEFT010001029.1:0-17795 GCA_035280505.1 Blastocatellia bacterium
GACGCGCGCAAAGTCGAGCCGCAGGCGATGAATCAAGCCATGTATTGTCTCAGCCAGCTGCGAGAAGCCGGTATACCCGTCATCGCGATCGAAGGCAACCATGATTGCCACGAGTCCGAAAGTAAATTCAGCTGGCTGCGAAGCCTGTCGCAATGGGGATACATCAAGCTGCTCGAACCGGTCTATAGCGAAGGTGTTGTCAATCTGGTTCCCTGGGACGAGAAGACTCGGGCAGGGTCGTACATTGACATTGACGGAGTCAGAATATTCGGCTCTGTCTGGTATGGCTCGACGATCGGCAAATCGCTCCCGGCTCTTATCGATCAATTGCGCGAGCGCCGCAGGGAGGACCATTTCAACGTGATGATGCTGCACACCGACGTCGAAGGGCAGCTCAATCGCCCGATTCCCGCCCTGCCTGTGGCTGAGATCAACAAGCTGAGATCGTATATTGACTATCTGGCGCTGGGCCATACCCACAAGAACTTCGAGATCGACGGCTGGGTCTATAATCCCGGGTCATTGGAAGCCTGCAGCGTGGACGAGTACGCTAATGTGCGCGGCGCCTACCTGGTCGAGATTAGAGATCGGCAGCACACGGCGAGCCTGGTGCGCGATTATCATCAGCGCCCGGTGCGCCGTTTGAGTTATGATGTGACTGGACACGCGACACCCGAAGAGTTGCACGAGGCGCTCTTCGGAGAATTGCGTAAAGATCTCGTTCCGCATCGTTCGGACGAAACCGATTCCCCCGCCCCGGTCGTAGAACTGTTGTTACGAGGCCATCTCGGGTTCAAGAATTCGCTGCTTGAGATCAATCGCATTCGCGACGAGATTAAACAAGAATTCAATCCATTATTGGCTATGATCCGGAACCAAACGGTTCCGGTCGAATACGCGGTCGCGGCCGGTTTGAGCGAACATGTCTCTCGAACCGAGCGTGAGCGCCGCGTAATCGAGGACCTGATTACGCGTGATACGCGATACCGTGATCAAGCCGTCAATATGGCGGGCCTGGTGCTCGAAGCCAAACGCCTGGCGCTCGGCCAGGAGGAGCCTTCGAGAATCGCCGAGTTGATCGAACAGCGGCTCGGGGAATCCAAGCCGCTCCGGCAGATGGTCGCGGGAGAGGTTTAGGATTTAAGATTAAAGGCTCTCGTCAGGGGGGCCGGCCCAGGATGTTCGAAGATGGCAGATCTTAAAGCCATCGCCCTGTTTTTTCTTCGATCTCCTGAATCGACGCTCTTTGGTTGAAAATTCGGACTGGAAATTCGAGGCGGCTTCACTCACAATTGCCTTCCCCGTATTGACCGGCTCCTACGCGCTTTCATAACCCTTTTCAGTAACGCCTGCGGTCATGGCTATGGACATACTATTCATCGTATTGAGCACTATCATTCTGCTACAGAGCGTCGTCGCTCTGCTGGCAGGGATCCGCTTCGCCCGCTATTCGCTACGCCTCCAGCCTTCGCGCCAGAACCGTTATCAACCGAAGGCGGCGGTGATTGTCCCCTGCAAAGGGCTCGAGTACGGGTTGGAAGAGAACATCCGCGCGCTCTTCGCCCAGGACTACCGCGATTACGAGGTCATCCTGGTCACCGAGAGCGAGTCGGACCCGGCCTACCCGGCGCTCTCAAAATTGATCAAAAATCCGCGCCGTCCGGCCTGGATGGTGGTCGCCGGCGAAGCCAAAGGGTGCGGACAGAAGGTTCATAACCTCTGCGCGGCGCTCGACATGCTCAACGCGATCGACCGGCGGGCCGAGGTTCTGGTCTTCGCCGACTCCGACGCGCGCCCGGCCCGGCACTGGCTGGCCGAACTGGTGGCTCCGCTGGCCGACAAGAAGATCGGCGCGACCACCGGGTTCCGCTGGTATCTGCCCGCCCGGAATCTGCGCTGGATGGAAGGGAAGTTCGCCTCGATCCTGCTCTCGGTCTGGAATGCCAGCGCCCTGAGCCTGCTCGGCGAACACTCGCGATTCGCCTGGGGCGGGTCGATGGCCATCCGACGGGACAATTTCGAGAAACTGGAGATCAAACGGCGGTGGCGCGGAGCGCTGAGCGACGATTATGTAGTGACGGCGGCGACTCAGGAAGCGGGACAGACCATTAAATTCGTCCCTCAATGCCTGGTCGCGTCGCACACCAACTCGACCCTGAGCGACCTCTTTGAGTTCACCACGCGGCAGTTGCGGATCACCCGCGTCTATTCACCACAGGTCTGGAAACTGGCCTGCCTCACCCACAGCCTCTACAACCTCGCCTTCTGGGGAAGCCTGGTGTGGCTGGCGGTCACGATCTTCACGGGCGGTCTCAACCAGACCCTGGGCCTGCTGCTGGCCGGCGTCTTCGGGCTCGGAGTGATCTCCGGCGGAATTCGCCCCCTGGTCGCGATCCGGCTGCTGAAGGCCGAGCGCAAGCGCGTCAAGAGATACTGGTGGGCCCACGCCTTGTTGAGCCCGTTCGTTTCACTCATCTACCTGTACAATATCATCGCTTCGGCCAGAACCAGGCGGATTATGTGGCGCGGAATCGGGTACGAGATGATCTCTCCCAGCCAGACCTCGATCTGGTATCGTCCGGCTCAGCGCAATTCGTCCGATTCCATCTCCCGGACTCAACGCCAACGCAAAGCGTCGGTCCGGTCATCCTCGCAAAAATAGGGTTTAGAGTTCGAGGATCCAGAGATCAGAAAAAAATAGAAATAGAAGCTGATTCAGAGTAAACAGCAACGCATTAAAGGCCCGGTCGCCTGCTTTCTATCCATCATTTTCTCTTTCGTCGTCGGTTCGCCGTCTGTCCTCGTGTGACATTCGATCGCTGAACCCGGCGAAGCGATTGGCCATCAGTCATAAAAATGGCTAATGGCAATTGAGAAATGATCCGTGAAAAAAGCAAAGCAGGGCGATTTTTTAATTTCCGGGCTCGTAACTTGAGTCCTGTTAAAACTTTGGGGCCGGGGCTCGGTGTCTTGACACTCTGTGGTCAATATTCGACAATTTCCGTTGTATTGTAAGTTCAGTTATTAATAAACTGGGCAAACGCTGGGATTTGAAGACAAATCGAGTAATAAATAAAGCGGTGTTTTCCCCATGGGAGCCTCTACTACTCCCCTGCCTGAGAACTCGGCAGCAGGCGGTAGCTTTGGAGAGGCGGAAGATAAAGGTGGAAGATATATGAATAAAGCAGTCAACGTTCTAGCCACCGGTTGTCTGATCTGCGTAATGGCAATCGGTAGCGCCTCCCTCGCTGTTTTATCTACTGATGTCGTTGAGGCGGCACCGTCTCTGGCATCGATCACCGGCACCGTAAAAGATGAGAATGGGACGCCGTTGGCGGGAGCAGTGGTCGCACTGCTCGAGCCTCAACTGCGCGGCAAAGAGATCAAGAGCGTCAGGACCGATAGCGCTGGCAAATTTTCAACTCAGGTCTCCCCGGGCTTCTATTGGCTGCGGGTAGTGGCCGAAGGATTCGCCGCGACACGGCTTCATATCAAGGTCTTTCGTCCGGTCCGGGCCAATTACGATTTCGCGCTCAAACGGACCGATACGCTGGTACAGAAACGCACCGACAGTGACGACTATCGCTGGGTGGGTCGCAGCGTGCCGCGCCATGTGCTGCGTTGGAAAGACGATCCGACCGTTCAGCCGGCGACCGATCAACCGGAATCCCAGGGACAGACCGTCAACAGCGATCTGCTGGCTTCGCGCCTGTTCGCCCATGGGATGGCCGAATTTGCGGCCGTCAGTTCCGCTTCGCGACCGGGTCTGCCCGGCGCCAACAGCTTCGGTTCCAACTTCGCCCTGTCCAGCAACCTGCCCGGCAATGTCGAGATGGTCTTGATCGGACAACGAGGTTTCGGGCAGATGGCGCCGCAGCGTTTTTCGGCCATCGCGTCAATGCGGCCCAGCAGCAGGCATCAGTTCACGGCTTCCATCGGTTACGGTCAGTTCTGGCTGGCCCAGAGAAAACAGTTGGATCTCGACGATCCGAATCTGGCGACGGAACTGACGGCGGGCGCGCCTCGCCGGAACGGAACCCTCGAAGAGAAGAATTCCCGGGTCTATCCGGCCGCCCACGCCCTGGATCAACTTTCGGTCTCGGCCATGGCCTCCTGGCAGATGTCCCAGCCCTTGCTGATCATCTACGGCTTCGACTATTCGCGGTTTATGGGTTCAACCTCCAAACAGCGCGATTCCGTGCTGCCGCGATTTGCCGTGCAGTACTCGCCGGCCTCGAGCCTCAGGATCAATGCCGCGATGACGCCGGGGACCGACCAGAGACGCCAATCCATGGAGAGTTTTCAAACCGAGAACATCCAGACCGGATTTGAAGAGACCGCGCCCGAGATTGCGTTCAACGACTACCCGATTCCGGACCGGAGCCGCCGGATGGAGGCCGGGGTCGAAAGACTCTTCGGCAACGGCAGTTCGGCCCTCGAGGCTTCCGCTTTCTATGACCTGATCTCGGGTCACGGAGTCGGTCTGCTGGCCTTGCCGCTCGAAGTTTCGCCCGAAACGCAGGCGACCTTCGAGCAGGTCGCCCATCAGGTCGCGGCGATGAACGGAACGGCGCGCGGCATCCGCGTCATCTACAAGCATAATCTGAACCGCCACCTCTCAACCGCGGTCGGTTATAGTTTCGGCCGCGGCACCCGGTTCGGCAACGATGAGGTCGAACCGATGGCGCCCGGCGAGATGTTCAAAAACGGATTCTTCCAAATTGCGACAGCTAAACTCGACCTGGACTTGTCCAGTGAGACCGGAACGCACATCTCGACCGTGATCAGGCTTTCGCCTTCGGCGGTCGTCTTCGCGATCGATCCTTTTGCCGGCCGGATGAGCGTCTATGACCCGAATATCAACGTCTACGTCACTCAGGACCTGCCCAATTTCGGGTTGCCCGTCCACTGGCAGGTGTTGGTCGACCTTCGCAACCTGCTCGACCAATCGAGCGGAATGGAAGATGGAGTCTTCAAACTGATTGCGGCTCGCAGCCGCCGAACCGTCCGCGGCGGCCTGGCCTTTAGATGGTAATGGCAGATCGTAATCGCCGGGTGGCAACGGCTGACGGTTGCCGGAGCCACCAACTAAACTGTTCTTTTTTATACTTTTATCTTTAGAGGGCACTAAACCCTAAAAGTGCTAAATCCAAAAATTGAAATCAGAAATTCAAATTTCTGAATTGTTCGCCCAGAAGTCCCTTCAGCCCGATTGAGGCAAGCCCTCATGCTTAATGGAAACTATTGAAAGCGTTATATTTAATTTCTCTCGGGCAAGAATGAGTCGGTTCCAAGTCGGTTGGAATGGTAGTTGCTCCTACCGCCTTCTAAATACTGGATTGTCCAGGATTAATGGCCAGTAAATGGAGACGGTTAGAAGTATCTGGGGACTGAGTAGACGGAAGTGAAACCACAAGCAGGCACAATCAGGGTTACGACGCGAACGATGCTCTTGCTCTTCGTCGCGTTTTTGGCGCTGGTCAGCGGCGCCTTCAATCTTCGTGACCGATTGAGCCAGAAGCCGGTCCCATCTGACGGCGTCTTCTGGCTCGATGGGGTTAATGGAGTCGTGGCGGAGGTCGTGGAACCCGATAGTCCTGCGGCTCGGGCCGGCGTTCATCGCGGCGATATTCTGGTCGGAATCAACACCTCACCGGCCGCTGATCAATTCGACGAAATCACACTGGCTCAGCAGGTTCAACTCCATCTCGACCACGCCATGGGCCTGGTTCAGACGGGCAACTCCCTCAATCTCAGCTATTGGATCGAGCGCCGGAACGATGCCGGCGATACCGTCATCCATCAGGGAATCGCCGATCTGGAGACGCTCCGCTTCCGCGAGACGCACAACCTGCGAGCCTGGTATCTGTGGCTGATCGGAGCCATCTATCTGGGTCTGGGCATCTTCTTCCTCTTGAGACAGGGGCGGGCCCCTTACGTCAGACACTTTTTCCTGATCTGTCTGCTGGCCTTTATCGCCCACGCCTACAGCGGGACCGAAGAGCTGCGCACCCAGTTCGACAAGGCGGTCGATCTGGCCGATGCGATTGCGCTGATCCTGCTGGCGCCGATGTTCATTCATTTCGCCGCCATCTATCCGGCTCGATATCATCTCTTCAGCCGCCGCCGCTGGCTGGCGAGTTGGCTCTATCTGCCGGCCGCGTTCCTGATCTTCGTCGAGACCTGGATGAGGTTCTCCGGGCTCCGGAAGCTGGTCGAGATCTCCTGGGTCAATCTTCTCTACAATATTTCGACGATCGAACTCGTCGGCTTCGCGGCCTCGGTGCTGATCAGCGCGGGGCTGCTGCTGCGGACCTTCCGCCAGACCCGTTCGGTCGTGGTGCGCCAACAGTTGAAATGGGTGATCTGGGGGATGGGCATCGCGGGCGTCGCCTTCGCGGTGACCTACCTGCCCGCGTTCTTCATTCAACCGCAGGTCGCTTCGCTGCTGGAACTGATCGCCATCACTCCGCTGATCCTGATCCCGCTCTCGCTCGGCTACTCGATCGTGCGCTATCGTCTGACGGATGTGGACGTGGTGATGCGGCGTTCGTTCGCCTACATCATCGCGACCCTCTCGGTCGCGACCCTCTTCGGGTCGGTCATGGCCGTCAGCTACGAATTTCTGCGCTCGATGCTGCCGCAAGAGGCGACGCTGCTGATTCCCGCGCTGGCGATGTCCGTGATCGCGATGCTCTTCGCCCCGGTCAAAAATTGGGTCCAGGAGCGGATCGACCGGATGTTCTACGGCGAGAAGTACGATTACCGAATCACTCTCCAAGATTTCGGCCGCACCCTCTCATCCTCGACCAAGCTGGAGCCGTTGCTCGACAGCCTGGTCCAGCGCTTGAAGGGGGTCTTCTCGGTCGAGACTCTCGCGATCTTCATCGAAGACCGGCAGAGCCCGTCGGGATTCCGGCTGGCCCGGGCGGAAGGAGTCAACCAGGAGATCATCATTCCCGACAATTTCCGGTCATTGCTGCGCGAACACAGCACCTCGACCGGAATCGTTCGGATCAACAATCTCGATTCGGACGAAGACGCGGAATCGATCGATCTCTTCCTGCCCTTCTCCAATGGGCTCTTCAGTTGCCTGGCGCCGTGCGCCGTGCGCTCAAGGGTGGCGGCGGTCATCGCTCTCGGACGCACCAGTGACGGCGCGCTGCTCTCATCGGAGGACTTCAACCTGCTGAGAGCGATTTCAGGGTATGTCGCGGTCGCCATCGAAAATGCCGGCCTGCTCGAAGATCAGGCCCAACGGGCGAAAGAGATGGCCCGGCTCAAAGAGTTCAACGAGAACATCATCGAGTCGATCAACGTCGGGGTGATGGTCATCAACCTGCACGGGCGCATCACCAACTGGAACGGGGCGCTCGAAGATATCTACGGGATCCATCGCGAACAGGCGATCGGCCGCCGGATCCTGGAAGTCTTTCAGGCCGATATGATCAGGGCCCTCCGGCTGCTCAGCGGGCGCGCCGAGTGGCAGCAGGATGAGCCGGTCAATATCTATAAATTCCGGGCCCAGTCAGCCGATGGACGCGAATTGACTCTCAACATTTCGCTGGCCGCGCTGCAGAGCAAGACCGAAGAGATCGAGGGCACGCTGGTCGCCATCGAAGACGTCACGGAACGGGTCCGGTTGGAAGAACAGCTACAGCAATCCGACAAGCTCTCGTCGATCGGTCTGCTGGCCGCCGGGGTCGCCCACGAGGTCAATACGCCGCTGACCGGAATTTCGTCATATTCTCAGATGTTGATGCGCCAGATTCCCGAGAGCGATCCTCGCCATCAACTGCTTGAAAAGATCTATCGCCAGACTTCGCGCGCGTCCTCGATCGTCAATAATCTGCTCAACTTCTCGCGCGTGAGCGATTCGCGATTCGCCCAGATCGATCTCAACCGCGTGATCGACGATACGATTCAGCTCCTGGAAGCCCAGTTGCGCAACACCCGGATCGAGGTGACGCGGCACTACGCCGAGGACCTGCCGCAGGCGCCCGGCAACGCGCCCAAACTTCAACAGGTCTTCATGAACCTGATCCTCAATGCGCGGGACGCCATGCCCGAGGGTGGCCAGTTGGAGATTTCGACCAGAGCCGACGAGGTTTCGGTGACGATCAGCTTCCGCGATACCGGGATCGGAATCGCGCCGGAGCATCTCGCCAAGATTTACGATCCGTTCTTCACCACCAAGCAGATCGGGAAAGGCACCGGCCTGGGCCTGGCCGTCAGCTACGGCATCATCCAGGATCACGGCGGCAGCATCCAGGTCGAGAGCCGGCCCGGTGAAGGCACCCATTTCCATTTGACCCTTCCGCTGACCACGGCGCGACAACAGCTCGCGACCGCCGGCGACTAAAACAGGAAAACCGCGAATACACGAAACCCGCGAAATCATGACTCTTTCGCGGGTTTTGCGCATTTCACGTTCTCTAAATCACCAATAGTCCGGCTGGACCCTACTTCTTTTTCTTGGCTTCCCAGGAGCCGGAGAAACCGGCGAACTCCCATTTGCCGCCCAGATCGTCGCCGGTCCGTTTGCCCGGCAGCGGGATGGGTCCATTTCCCTGGTAGGTGGCGCTCAGCTTGACCTGATCGGGATCCTGAACCTCGATTCCGACAATATTGAGGTCTCCCGGATTCTCGACCTGGGCGATCAACTTCTCGCCGTCTTTCTTGATCACGAGGGTGAAGGGCAACTCGCCCTGACCATCGGCAATGACCTTGGCCTCGTAAGTCCCCTCGAGCCCTTTACTGACCACCACGATGCTGACCGGCGCGTTGGAAGCGGCGGCCGGCTTTTCAGACGTCACGACATCATCCTTCTTCAAGGCGCTCCAGGTCCCTTTGACATCGCCCGCCGACCAATCGCCCGCGATCTTACCGCTCGCAAATTGGCCCTTGATCGTGACGGTGTTTCCACCGGCATCGGCAATAATGGTGATCTTATCGCCGGGCTCGACCGTCACGCTGCTGAGCAGCAACGGCGTCGGGGAGTCTTTGACTTCGCCGGCCCATTTATCGCCATTGCGCTTGAGCGTCATCAGGAAAGTGATGGTGCCCAGCTCATTGCTCGCGGCCGTCACACTGTATGTTCCTTCGACTGAATTCGACTGTCCGAAACTCGCGACTGTCAAAAGCGCGATCGTCACGGACAACAGCCATAGATTGCCAGCCAACTTCACAAGCCGTTTTCTCATTCTCGACATCTCCTTAAGTATTTTATGCCTCGACCAAATCTTGTAGGTAATTGGAGGATCGCGAAGACTCTTCAGGTTTGAACCCGCGCCACCGCTACTTGAGTCTAATGCCGCAATCAACAGAAAACAAGCGGGTCTTCCGCCGAGGGGCCATCCCGGTGCTCGCATCCACTGGAGTAACGTTCGGGTCTC
Source organism: Blastocatellia bacterium (assembly GCA_035280505.1). Taxonomy (GTDB): domain Bacteria; phylum Acidobacteriota; class Blastocatellia; order RBC074; family RBC074; genus JAKEHZ01. The sequence continues at coordinate 9,396 of DATEFT010001029.1, forward strand.
CGCGCCATTAACATCCGGTAAAAATATTTCCCATTAGAGATTTAGGGAAGGGATTATAATTTCCCGGTGCACTTGTAAATAAGATTACTAGAGGTAATAAGACTCATGCCGATTGAAAAAAGTTTAATACTTGAAGAGATCGCCAATAGCCTGACCCACGGGCTTGGACTGATCCTCAGTCTGGCGGGTTTGGCGGCGTTGATCTTTCTGGCCTGGACTCAGGGCACCGTTTGGCACCTCACCGGTTGCAGCATCTACGGGGTCAGCCTGGTGCTGGTCTATGCGGCCTCGACGCTCTACCACAGCATTCAAAGACCGCGCCTCAAAGAGATCTTTCGGCTCATCGATCAGGTCGCGATCTATATCGTCATCGCCGGGACCTACACGCCATTCACCCTGGTCAATCTTCGGGGTTTTTGGGGCTGGCTGCTCCTGACCCTGGTCTGGAGCCTCTCGCTCTTCGGGATCGCTTTCAAGATCGTCTTCGCCAATCGATATCAAGCGGTCTCGATTCTGCTCTACGTCCTCAACGGGTGGGCGGCAATTATCGCCGTCAAGCCGCTCCTGGCGTCGATTCCCACGGGCGGCCTGGCTTGGATCCTGGCGGGCGGCGCGGCTTACATGGTGGGGTTGGTCTTCTACGGTTGGGAGCGGCTTCCCTTCAACCACACGATCTGGCATCTCTTCGTCATGGCCGGAAGCATCTGCCATTACCTGGCGGTCATGTTTTACGTGCTGCCGGTCAAAACACAGTGAAGGCGGGATCGTTTTTCCTCTAAACACTGATACCCTGTTTTGAATTTAGATTCTAACCCGCTACCGGGATCGTTGTAGAACTCGCTGCTGCAATTCGTAGAGTTTGGTCAGCGCCTCGACCGGGCTCAACTGGTTGATATCCAGGTTGGAAAGAAGCTCAAGGAGAGATTCGAGACCGGGCTCCGCTCCAGGAGACCCGGACTTTGTCCGCCCGGTTCGCGGCGGTTCACCGTTTCCGTTGTGTTCATGCTGGTTGTGCTCGAAGAGCAGCTCCTGCGCGCGATGGATGACGGGTTTGGGCAATCCGGCCAATTGTGCGACGTAGATGCCGAAACTCTTCTCCGCCCGCCCGGGCTCCACCCGATGCAGATACTCGACCTTCTGGCCATGTTCGCGCACGGCCACCTGATAGTTACGGACGCGCGGCAGATAGTCGGCGCAATCGGTCAATTCATGGTAGTGCGTGGCAAAGAGAGTCTTCGCCGCCAACCGGGGATTATTGTGTAGATATTCGACCACCGAACGGGCAATCGAGAGGCCGTCGGCGGTGGAGGTGCCCCGGCCGATCTCATCCAACAGGATCAGGCTGCGCTCCGTGGCCTGATTCAAGATCTGGGCCGTCTCGATCATCTCGACCATGAAGCTCGAATGGCCGCGCAACGTGTAATCGTGAAGACCCACCCGCGTGAAGATTCGATCGACCAGCCCCAGTTTGGCCGACGCCGCCGGAACGAAACTTCCGATCTGAGCCATGAGGCAGATCAGGGCGACCTGCCGCAGATAGACCGATTTTCCGGCCATGTTCGGCGCGGTCAGCAGGACGATCTGCGTGCCCTGGCTGGCGAGGACCGTGTCGTTCGAGACGAAGCTGCGACGGTCCCCCAGTTGATGCTCGATCATCGGATGCCGCCCCTCACCGATTACGATCTCGTCGCCCTCGTTCAATTCGGGCTTGACGTAACCGTACCGGGCGGCGCCTTCGGCCAGAGCCGCGCAGAGGTCCAGGTGTGCGATTCCCGAGGCGACGTGCCGGATGCGTTCCGCGTGGCGCCCGAGCTCCTCGCAGACCTGACGATAGAGCGTCGTCTCCAGCTCGATGATTCGCTCGCTGGCGTTCGCGATCAGGGACTCATGTTCTTTCAATTCCAGCGTGAAGAATCGCTCCGCGTTGGTCAGCGTCTGCTTGCGAATGTAATCGCCCGGGGCGAACTTGAGGTTGGGCTTGGTGAGTTCGATGTAGTAGCCGAAGACCTTGTTGTAGCCGACCTTGAGCGAACGGACGCCCGTGCGCTCGCGTTCACGCACCTCGAACTTGGCCAGAAAATCTTTGCCTCCGCCGAGCACCGCTCGAAGTTCGTCCAATTCCTCGGAAAAACCGGCGCGAATGATCTGACCGCGTTCAAAATCCGAGGGCGGCCGGTCGGTAATGGCGCGGGCGACGTAATCGACCAGATCGTCGCAGGCTTTGAGCGGGCCGACGAATTCGGCGGGAGCGCGCTCCTTCTCCAGCGCCGAATGGAGCGCCGGAATCACGCTCAGGCTGCGCGCCAGGGCGATGACCTCCATCGGGACCGCCAGTTTGCGCCGGATGCGCCCGAGCAATCGTTCGATGTCGAGCACGTTATTCAAGGTCTCGCGGATCTTTTCGCGAAGCGCTTCGCGTTTGAAGAACCAATCGATCGCGTCCTGGCGCGCTCGAAGTTCATGCAGGTCGAACAACGGATGCCGAAGCCAGCGGCGCAGCCGCCGCCCGCCCATCGAGGTCACCGTCAGATCGATGGTGGCGACCAGAGAACCGGTCGGCGCCCCGCCGGTGAAATCCCAGCCCTGGAAAATCTCCAGATTCCGCACCGTCTGCGGGTCCAGCCGCATGAAATTGTCGGTCGTGAAGCTGTACAACCTGGTGAGATTCGAGAGCGCATCGGGCTGAGTGTCGCGCAGGTAGATGATGATGGCGCCTGCCGCCCGAGCCGCCAGGGGCCGATCCTCGCAGCCGTAGGCGTCGAGCGAGGCCACCCCGAAATGATCGACCAGCGCGTGCCTCGCCACCGTCCCCTCGACCTGCGCATCGTCGAGCCGCGTCACGGCGCGCACTTCCAGATTCAAATCGGCCTGACTGCGCGACAGCAGCAGTTCCGACGGCGCCAGCCGTTCCAGCTCCGCGAGCGCCTGCCCAAGCTCCAGTTCCGTCGCGGCGAACTCTCCGGTCGTGACATCGGCGAAGGCCAGCCCGGCCGATTTTTCGCCCGCCACAAAACTCGCCAGATAGTTGTTGGCGCGCCCTTCGAGCAGTCCCGGTTCGACCACGGTTCCGGGCGTGACGATGCGCGTGACTTCCCGGTCGACGAGGCCTTTGCCGGGCGGAGTGACCTGGTCGCAGATCGCGACCTTGTAGCCCCGGTTGATGAGCTTGGCGAGATGACTTTCGATCGAACGCACCGGGACGCCCGCCAGCGGGTGCATCTGCCCCTTGCCGAACCATTTCCGCGTCAGGGCGACGCCGAGTTCACGCGCCACCACCTGCGCATCTTCATCGAAGGCCTCGTAAAAGTCGCCGATCTGGAACATCAGAATCATGCCGGGATAACGGCGTTTGATCTCCAGATATTGACGGCGCAGCGGAGTCATCATCACTACGATCGTTCCCTCACCTGACAATCAGACTGGCCAGCAGCATCTCCTGCGATTTGAGCGATTCGTACAATTGTTGTAATTCCCCGATGCCGATCACCGTGATCGCCTCCCACAGCTCGTGAAAGGATCCGCTCAATCGCTTCCTGGCAAAATTGGTGTCGCGTTCATCCGCGATCACCAGAAAGATTTTCGACCGTTGCGCGTCATATGCGTGTTTGAGCCGCGTCAGCGCGCTGTCCACGCTGCCGGAGATCTGGACTTCAAAGACGTGGCTCAAACGGGGGGCGGTCGAACTATCCCGCCAGACGACGTCGTAATGCTCGTACTCGGCCTCGGCATGCCGGCCGAGCATCCGGCCGATCTCGATCAACATGGATTGCGCTTCCTGATGGGTCAAGAGGCGGCCTTTTCGGGCGGGAACTTCCGGTTGCGGCTCCGGTTGCAGGGCCTCGGCCTCGACGCGCTTGACCCCCCTGGCGGTCAGTTGCCACCGGTCCCGGTCGCGCCGCAACTCACCCAGCTCTTCCAACTGACGACCCGCACGCTGCACCAGCCGATTCCACCGGCTCCGGCCATGCTCGGTGCGCTCGTTCAGGTCCTGCGCAGTAAGTTGGGGGAAATAACGAACCAGGCGTTGATAGAGATAGCGCAGTTGATCGCTGCCCCCGGTGGCTTTGAGCTCCTGCAAAATCGGCAGTTCCAGTCGCGCGAGTTCGGGAAAGGACATCTTTCTGATCGAGTCAATCCTTGATTTATAAGTAACGGATTTTAGTTGATGGCGCCGGGGCTTGGCAATCGGAGCAACCGTCCAAATTTCGCTTCATCAAGCCTGTTATTAGAAGCTATAATTACCCGGTCACGCAATCAACCTTTCCCCAAAATGGGGCCAGTGATGGCTACAGAATTGCTGAATGAAAATATCTCTCAGCAATCTCCGCCGTACTCGGCTCCAGCCGCCACCCCTCTACCTCTGGAAAATGGCGACCGGTTGACTCGCGCCGAATTCGAGCGCCGTTATCACGCCATGCCGGAATTGAAGAAAGCCGACGACCTGCATGAAAAATTCAAGGCCTGCCGCCGCAACGGAATTAATGAATATTTAGTGTGGCGTGTCGACGACCGGCAAATCGATTGGTTCAAACTGCGTGACGGAGAAGATGTACGGCTGGCGCCGGATAATCTGGGAATGATCGAGAGCGAAGACGTCCCCGGCTTGCGATTGAAGGTGGAAGCAATCTTGAACGGGGACCTGCCTGCGGTGCTCTCAGCTCTGCAGGAGGGGCCTCATTCGGAAAGCCACGCGTCCTTCGTCCAGGATCTGGCCGGGAAGACCCTGAGATAATGAAACACGCGAAAGACACGATAGATTTCAAGAATCCTTTTCGCGTGTTTCGCGTGTTTCGCGGTTCTGAATCTGAATCCGAGCTTAGCTGCCGCTCTTGCTTCTCGCAGCCTCTTTAACCGCTTGCGGACCGCCGGCAGTTGCCGGCGCGTCCTCCGCACCGATTCCCATTCCATAGAATGATCGGTAAACGAAGTACATCGAGATCACGAAGAAGACGGCGGCCAGGATATGGCCCAGTGTGGCTCCCTGCTGATTGGTCAGACTGACGGCCAGTTCGACGGCCAGGAGACCGAAGAGCGTGGTGAACTTGATAACCGGGTTCATCGCCACCGACGAAGTATCCTTGAACGGGTCACCCACGGTATCGCCGACCACGGTCGCATCGTGCAGGTCGGTACCTTTCGCCTTGAGATCGACCTCGACCACCTTTTTGGCGTTGTCCCAGGCGCCGCCGGCGTTGGCCATAAAGATCGCCTGGTAGAGACCGAAAATGGCAATCGAGATCAGGTAGCCGATGAAGAAGAACGGCTCCACAAAAGCGAAGGCCAGGGTCGCAAAGAAGACCGTCAGGAAGATATTGAACATCCCCTTCTGCGCGTACTGGGTGCAGATTTCGACGACCTTTTTGCTGTCGGAGACGGAGGCCTTCTCGACGCCCTCCAGCTTGATGTTGGCCTTGATAAATTCGACCGCCCGATAAGCGCCGGTCGTCACCGCCTGAGTTGAAGCACCGGTGAACCAGTAGATGATGGCGCCGCCCGTGACCAGCCCCAGCACAAACGGAGCGTGGAGGATCGAGAGTTTATCCGTATTGACGGTCAGGCCCTGGGTCAGGGCCATAATGATCGAGAAGATCATGGTGGTGGCTCCCACCACCGCCGTCCCGATCAACACCGGTTTCGCCGTGGCCTTGAAGGTATTGCCGGCGCCGTCGTTCTCTTCGAGCAGATGCTTGGCCCTTTCAAAATTGGGCGTGATACCGAACTGGCTTCGGATCTGGCTCTCGATGTTCGGGATGGTCTCGATCAGCGAGAGTTCGTAGACGGACTGGGCGTTGTCGGTCACCGGACCGTACGAATCGACCGCGATGGTCACCGGTCCCATGCCCAGGAATCCGAACGCGACCAGACCGAAGGCGAAGACCGCCGGAGCCGGCATCAACGAGCCGAGCCCCTGCAGGCTGAACGCGTAGGCGATTCCCATCAGACCCACGATGCTGATGCCCAGCCAGTAGGCGGAGAAGTTCCCCGCCACCAAACCCGAGAGAATGTTGAGCGAGGGTCCGCCCTCTCTCGAGGATTTGACCACCTCCCCGACGTGGCGAGATGAGGTCGAGGTGAAGACCTTGACCAGTTCCGGAATAATCGCTCCCGCCCCCGTGCCGCAAGAGATGATGATCGAAAGTTGCCACCAGAGATCGGAATTACCGCCCAGTTCCGGAATCATCAGCTTCGAGGCGATAAAGGTCAGGACGATCGAGACCGCCGAAGTGATAATGACCAGGCTGGTCAGGGGGCGCTCGAAATCCATGGTGTCGGCGCTGCCGTATCGGGCTTTGGCAAAAGCCTCGTTGATGAAGTATGAGACGGCCGAAGCGACGACCATCATAATGCGCATCGCGAAGATCCAGACCAGCAGTTGGACCTGAACCGATTGGTCGGCGACCGCCAGCAGGATGAACGAGATCAGGGCGACGCCGGTCACCCCGTAGGTCTCGAAACCGTCGGCGCTGGGGCCGACCGAATCGCCCGCATTGTCGCCCGTGCAGTCGGCGATCACTCCGGGATTGCGCGCGTCGTCCTCTTTGATCTTGAAGACGATCTTCATGAGGTCGGATCCGATGTCGGCGATCTTCGTGAAGATTCCGCCGGCAATCCGCAGGGCCGCGGCACCAAGCGATTCGCCGATCGCGAACCCGATGAAGCACGGACCGGCATAATCACCGGGAACGACCAGCAGGATGAAGAGCATGATCATCAGCTCCACGCTGATCAACATCATCCCGATGCTCATGCCCGCCCGGAGCGGGATCGAGTAGACCGGGTAGGGTTTCCCCTCAATGCTCGCGAAGGCAGTCCGGGAGTTGGCATAGGTATTAACTCTGATTCCGAACCATGCCACTCCGTAACTGCCCAGGATCCCGACCACGCTGAAGACCAGGATGATCGCCACTTTGTAGGCGGAAAATCCTAGTAACAGACCGAAGTAGAGCAGGATGATCACGGCGATGAAGACCTCGAGGATCAGCAGGAACTTGCCCTGCGTGACGAGATAGGTCTTGCAGGTCTCGTAGATCAGCTCCGAGATCTCTCGCATCGACTGATGAACCGGCAATTTCTTCAACTGGGTGAAGATCATAAATCCGAAGACCACGCCCAGGAATGAGACGATGAACCCGATCAGGAGCAGCGAATGGCCATCGACGCCGCCGAGAAAGGAGACCTGAGAAAGATCGGGCAATTTCAGATTGGCCTCTCCACCCGGCGAGTGCGGCGCGCCCGAACCATGCGACTGCGCCAGACCGGCGCTGGCGTTGAGCGCCAGAGCGGCCAGGATCGACAGTGCCATAGTTGTGAGGCGGCGGAATTGGGGGAGAATCAGGGTCGTTTTTTTGCTGATACAGAAGATCGTGAAGATAGTGATGCCTAGTACAACAAGGACCATACGTAGTGATACCTCATTCTCTCTAAAGTAGTTCATCAAAGTACAGCAAGCCGGATTATAGACAACCCACCTTGAGATGGAAAGCAGGAATTTCTTTGATTTACGGCTATTTTCCGCGTTTGGCGCTCTTTACGGGATCGAACCGCACATCAGCCATCTGGGTTCGCCGGCAGAGTCAGGTTATAATTCTTCTGCTCACGCGGAAGTTTTAAGCGAAATCGTTAGAAAATGAGGTATTAGAAGATGTCTCGTGGCGCCAAATTACTCACATTCATGATCGCGCTGATCTCATTGACGGCCATCAACGCCCTGGCCCAAAGCGGTCGCACCCGGCAGCCGCCGCCACCGCCGCCGACGCCCAAACCGGCCGGCAAACCGAATGTCCCGGGCACCACCGTGCTGGGAATTCCCGAGGGCGGCAAGCTGATCAAACAGGATCCTAATGGTAGCACATCGCGATTCTTGCTACGCAATGGTCTGACCGTTATCGTTCGCGAGCGCCACTCCTCGCCGCTCGTCTCGATGAACGTCACGGTGAAAGTGGGCTCGGTCGATGAGCCGGATGAGATCTCCGGGATGGCGCGTCTGGTCAGACAAATGATCCTTCGGGGGACGGCGAAACGTCCGGGTGGCGCGGTCGAACGCGAAGTCGCGCAGTTCGGCGGTCAGCTCGGTTCTCAGATCTCATACGATCAAACCTCGTTCACGGTCACGGCTCCGACCGAAAGTTACCAGCCGCTGGTCGAACTCATGGCCGATCTGATTCAGCGGCCGGCATTCAATCCCGAGGATCTGAAGCGCGCCGCGCAGGCAACAATCATCGAAAGCAGACGCGAGCAGGATAGTGTCGAGACGGGAGCGATCGAGAGGCTCTTTGCGACCGCCTTCACCGCCAATCGGCTCAAACGCGGCAGCAGCGTCTCGGAATCGATGCTCTCCGCCGTGACGCGCGAGCAGGCGCTGGCCTTCTATCAGAACTTCTACCATCCGGCCAATACGAT
>DATEFT010001030.1:0-5134 GCA_035280505.1 Blastocatellia bacterium
CTCGCCGCGGTCGAGGAAGTAGCTCGCGGACTATGGCCCGCGAACAGTATCGTGAGAATAGTCTCGGTCTCCGAAGTTCCCCGCCCGGTTACGGCGTGGGAGTTGGCGACGCCGCCCAACGCCTTTGGAGAATGGGAGAGGACCTTGGAGGAGCGGGCGCAGGCCCACACGACCCGGGCTCTGGCGCGGTTCGGCGAAGTCGCCGAATCGCCGCTCGAGGTCATCACCAAGACGCTCAAGGGCGATCCGAAGACCGCGATCCTGGAGGAGGCCGAGCAGTGGAGGGCGGATTTGATCGTCCTCGGCACCCACGGTTACAACGCGCTCGAGAGGTTATGGCTCGGCTCAGTCTCGCGGGCGGTGGTGTCGCATGCCGAGTGTTCGGTCGAAATCGTACGCCGCCGCGGGAATCAAGGGATCACCGGCGGAGCGATGAAGATCCTGTTGGCGGTCGACGGCTCGGAATCCAGCGATGCGGCGGTCTCGGAGTTGATCGTGCGCCCCTGGCCCCTGGGAAGCGAGGTGCGGATCATCTCGGTCGTCCATCTGCCGCTCACACCGAGCCCCGAAGCCTGGTCGGCGTCGGAGAGTTTTTACGCCGAACTGGAAAAGATCGGGCGCGAACAGGCGCAAGCGGCGATCGACGCGGCGACCGCTCGCCTGCGCGAGAGCAATTCGGCGCGAGAGCCTGGCTGGACTTTGACCTCTACCATCACGATCGGTCACCCGGAAGAAGCGATCATCGAGACGGCAAAGAAGTGGGAGGCCAATCTGATCCTGATGGGATCGCACGGGTACCATGGATTCAAGCGATTTCTGCTCGGATCGGTTTCGCAGGCGGTCGCTTCCCACGCTCCCTGCTCGGTCGAGATCGTGCGGAGACCGGCGAAGAGTTGAGTACTGCCGCGTCCGCTCGGTCTTGTGTGGTGAAGACCGGATTCGCCTCCACCACACAAGCCGCCCACACCGGCGGATCGCTATGCAGTTAAGACTTGTCCCTCATTACTTTCGAGGAAGAGATACTTCTGCCATTCCGGACGAGCCCGGGCGGCCCGCTGCATCGCCGCCCGCTCGAGACCGTAAAAAAGCGCGGCGGGATTGGTCAGCAGCGGCATGCGCGCCTCCTCCGGCGTACGATCGCTCTTCCGGTTATTGCAAGCCTTGCAGGAGGCCACCAGATTCTCGGCCAGGCTCCGTCCGCCGCGCGACTTCGGCAGAATATGATCGAGCGTCAGATCGAAGGCCGTTCCGTGCCGGCCGCAATACTGACAACGATGACGATCTCGCGCCAGAATGCGATGCCGGTTGGCGATGCGGTTCTGCCGTGACCGGACGTCGATGTATTGCGTCAGCCGAATGACCGAAGGCAGCTCGAAGACGAAACGAGCGGTCCGCACGAACTGACCGCGGTCCGGCTCCACCACCTCGACGACCCGGCGCCGCACGAGAGCCAGAGCTTTCGGCGCAGTCACCAGATTCAGCGGTTCATACGACGCATTGAGCAATAGCGCTTTCCTATCCGTAATCATAATCACCTCGCCGACAAAATCCGGGGACCAACCGCGGAACACGCCGCGATCAGCCGCTCGATGAGGCTTCGGTCGTTACCCGGAGCCCCATCGAACCACGCGGCTCTGATTGAATCACCTCCTTTCTGTTATTGAACCATCTTACTTATTTTTGATCACCTCCTTTCTTCGAGTTGACGAGGCCGATGGGATTCGAACCCACGATCTCCGCGTCGACAGCGCGGCGGCCACTCCTGGCTGGCCCACGGCCCCTTGAATCAGAACCTCGCCTGCCGGCCCAAGTCAGACTGAAGGCGGATCACGTGCCAGGTTTTCTTGCATGGTCATACCTCCGAACAACCAACAGGTACTTCGATGGATAGATCCAGGTACATACCGGTTACTTCAGTACCGATCGATAGGTACACGAATCCCGAGCGCAGCGAACAGGCCTGCGAATAGCACAGAACCACGATCGTTATCCGGACTGCCGCCGATCGATTCGATCGGGGCGCTGGCGCCTGTGGAACCGGCGCGAAGATGCAGACGATCTCTGGCGTCTCGGCGCCAGTCGCTGAAGCAGCCCGCTCGACCTGAAAATCCTGCTAACCGTTCTGTTTCTGGATTTTGGGGAGCGGGAACATCCGCTCCCGCGAGATTATTGATGCTTGACGAAGGGGTAATCGCCGCTGAGATGTGCAATCTCAACGACGAACCGATCTCTGCCTCGAAGCATCATCGTAGTGGCTGATGTGATTGGGGTTAGCCCAAAGAACACCTTAGCACTCGGCTGCCATCGAGGCGTTTCTACTCCGCCCGTCATCGCGACGCCGCCGGCTATTAAGTTGTGATGTTCTTTGCGCTTCATAACTTTAATGGATCTATCTGAAATTCAGCTTTTAAATTTTTGCTTCTAACTTCCAATTTCTAGCTTCTAGCTTCTAACCGCTGAAAAAGACTGATCGAATAACTTGTATTCAATTGCCATTAGTTATACCGTAATCTACCATGGTTCGTCAAGGTATTATTTCGTCGATCGAGAAATAAATGGTTCGATAACCATGGTTCGATAACCATGGATGCCAGCGAGGTAGCATGCCTGTTAATCAACACCCTTTCGAGCGCCGTACCTGCTTCGACCAGGTCGCCGAAGACTATCAAGCAGTGAGGCCCGGGTACCCGCCGCCGCTCATCGAAGCCGTGGTGTCGCTGGCGGCGATTCCGCCGGAGGGCCGGATTCTGGAGATCGGGTGCGGTCCCGGCCAGGCCACGATCTCTTTCGCCGGACTCGGGTACCGAATGACCTGCCTGGACCTCGGACCGGCGCTGTTGGATCGGGCGGCGGAGAGGTGCCGGGCCTATCCGAACGTGCAGTTCCACCTGAGCGCTTTTGAAGACTGGCCGGAAGAGCCGAAGACTTTCGACCTCGCGATCGCGGCGACCGCCTTCCATTGGATTCCGCCGGAGATCGGATATCCCAAGGCCGCCCGCCTGCTGAAAGATTCCGGCGCCCTGGCGATCTTCTCCAACGAACATCCGGCCCAATCCGATCGTTTCTTTACCGAGGTCAATGAGATCTATCAACAGCTCGTGCCGGAATGGAGTCCTCGATATACCAACGAGATGATTGAACAGAAGGTTCAGGAGAGCATCGATTCGACCATCAGGGCCATCGAGGCCACGGAACTATTCGAGCCGGTGATCCTCGGAACCTATCCCTGGACTGAAAAGTACACGGCCCGGACCTATCCCCGGCTGCTCAATACCTACTCCGATTATCGCGGCCTCGACGCCGATCGGCGGGAACGGCTGTTTCAAGCGATCTCCGAGCTGATTGAGAAAGATTACGGAGGAACCATCACCAGGCAGTATCGGTCCGTGCTCTACTTTGCCAAGAAGCGATGATCATGGACGGCCAAGGAAAGTTCAGATCATGATCAATTCGACACTTTCACAGAATGAAGAGTCTCCTGATGCGCCCCGTGCCCTCCCATCAGATAGACGGTCAAGCGGTCGATGGGCACGACCGGCTCAAGCTGAGCGTCGGCCAGCAACTCGTTGAGTCTGGAGACCGCGTCGGCGCAATCATCCAAACAGCGGCCCAGGGTGAAATGCGGGTAGAAGGCCTCTCCGATATAACGATAGCCATGTCTCAGGTAGTTCTCCCGCTCCAAAGGCGAGCGATACCGGCGGTCCCGGCCATCGTCCACCGGCGCCATCAGAGACGCTCTCGACAGTTCAAAAGCGCGATCGTGAAGCTCCCGCAATCGCCGCGTCGGCTCGACGGCCAGGAAGTACCAGCCCGGTTCAAGGTAGACGAATCTCAGAGGCGTGACCACGAGTGGAACCGGTTCAGCCTTGACGGCCTCCAACAAGCCGGTGAGCAGGTGATGATGATCGACTCGATCGGAGAAGTGGCCTTGCACCAGGGTGAGATGCGGCAGGTTGCGATCGGTCCCGAGACCGGGAGTCAGATTCAGAAAAGAGCGCGCCCGCTCCTGTAAAGAGACGAACCGGCCGATAAATTTTTCATCGGGGACCAGAGCGATTCCGATCTTCATAAGACATGAAGATACCGCGAAACACGCGAAGGACGCAAAAAATTGCGCGCGTTCGCGTGTTTCGCGGATTTCGCGGTCTATCCTTGAAGCCTCAAAAATAGAGCTTCAGCGCGAACTGAATGAATCGCGGAGAATAGCCCGATCGCCCTCCCGCGACCGTCAGTTGTCCCCACCGGTCCGGCGTATAGACCTGCCGCAACCGATAGAGCTGCAGTCCTCGCAGCGTGGTGACGTCGAACGAGTTCGGGTTCATGGAATGGAACCCCTCCGGCACCGGGACATGGAAGAAGTCGGGGCGCAGCGATTGGGTATTGTTGTAGCGATTGTTGACAACGAGATTGTCGACATCCACCCGATTGACCGACGATCTCCGGGCCGGATCGTACGCCACCCAGGCGCTGAACTCCGCCGCGCTCAGCACGTTTTCGTTTGGAGCGGCGAAGATTTCACCGGCATCTTCGAGGGTCGCGGTGCGGAAGATCGGGTGGTTCAAGACGTTGATCGCATCGACCCGCAATTGCAGGCGGCGCTTTCCGTCCTTGCCGAGCGGGAAGTTCTTCTGGACCGAGAGATCCAGGAATCGTTGCGTCGGGTTGCGCGCCTGATCGAGCGTCCGCGGCGCGTTGCCGAGAGTCCCCTTCACGGGCCGCATGAAGGCCGCGGGGTTGTAATAGGGTTCACAGGCTCTGGGCAGGCCGTCCGGCCCCAGGTCCTGACCGTAGGGGCACTCGCGCTTCCAGCGCGGGTTGATCAGCGGCACTCCCGGCACCAGATCCGGACGGATCGTCCGCAGATTTCCGTTGGTGATGCCGAGCCCGTTGTCGTCGCGCAGCACCACGGTCATCGGGACTCCGCCCTGAACGCGCCCGACGCCGCTCAAACTCCAGCCTCCGACCACGCTCTCCACGAGGCCCGGCATCCGGGAGAAGAACTTCCGGCCGCGGCCGACCGGCAGATCGTAGTTGAAGGTGGCGGCGAACGCATGCTTGATGTCGAAGAGCGAGACCGAACGGTCCAGAGACCGCGGAGCGCCCAGGTTGACGTAGCCCGGGGAGCGGACATTCA
>DATEFT010001031.1:0-21970 GCA_035280505.1 Blastocatellia bacterium
ACGATCAATCGCACCGGCGCGACCGGACTTTTTCTGCCCGGGCGGGCGATGCGTACGGAACAATTAGCCTGGTGCAGAACCTTCTGTGATACGCTGCCGAAGAAGAACCGCCCGAGTGCCGCCCGGCCTTGCGATCCGACGACGATCAGGTCCGGCTTCCATTTGTCGGACTGCCAAATCAGCATGTTCCCCGGCGAACCCGTTACGGCTTCCGCGTGGACCTGCCAGTCGGGAAAGAGCCTTTTGAGCACAGCCTTGGCCGATTGCGCCAGTTTTAGAGCTTCATCTTGCGTTTCTGATTCAAACTTGGGATAGGATGTCGCGACGCCGCCGAGGCTGGCTGGGGCCGGAATCCATTCTTCGGAAACAGCGAGCACCATCGCCTCAACTTTGCGGGGTAATCCCGCGCGTCCGAGATCGGCCAGCACGGCGTCTGTGCGCGGCGATCCGTCATACCCGATCATAATTTTCATAGCTTTCATAAGCTGCCCCCTTTACGATTGTCTTCCCATTTGCAATTTGGCGGTAGAATCTGTACCCCCCTTTTTCTAGGGAATCCTCTTAAGCCTCTTGTAAGGCGCGGCACGCCTCAGAGAGGATAATCGCGATTCTGTTTTTAACGCCGCGCACTCCTCTGATCCGGCACACGGCTTCTTCGGCCTCCTCGCGCTCCTGCATTGAATCAACGCCGCCTTCGAGCGTTACCCAGCCCTTCGAGACCGTGATACTGAGATGTTTGCCAGAACCTGGCAGTCTCAGGTCGATCGCCTGCCGCGCCGCCCGGGCGATCTCGGTATTGGTCGTGAGCCACCTCTCTCCCATCTTGATCCGTAGATCGTTGGCCACACCGCGCACGCCAGGGATGCCGTGGGCAGCCTCCTGCGCAAACCACCTCTCAGTGAAACTGTCCACCACACCGAGCAGAGTTACCACGCCCTGCTCCACGGCCACGCCGATCTTCGTCCCACCGATCTGCGTGTTCCACCTTAGTTCTTGGAGCACCGCTTGCTGGATCCTGATATCGCTATCCAACGGCACCACAGTAAGCACCTCCTTCGACCAGCTCTTCTTCGCTTCAGAGCAACATCCGATTGATAACCGGGCGATCGCCGCCAGTTATCAATCGGCGCGCCAGCTTTACCATGTCTGAACGGCTGCACGGCATCGCCCTGTATCTGGGGAGCACTCCCGCTAAACTCGGCTCGGTCAGAACCCTGCTGGCCTCAACGAGCAATGAAATCCGGCTATGCCTCACACTCGATCTGAGAATGTAGAGCACTTCCGGTAAGCGGCCCACACCGACATCGATCACCACCAGATCGTGCTTACCGTGGCAGGCGCGGCTCAGCTCTCCGGAAGAAGCGGCGCCGGTGATTTCAACCCCATCGGCCTGGAGCAAGGACTTTAATCCGGCTAGCCGGTCTGAGCAGTCGGCGATGATCAACAGATGAGGCTTGCCAGCCGGAGCCGGGTTAGATCGTTGAGCCCTTCTAACGACGGCCTGAGAAACCATCACTCACTTACCTCCTTGATTTGCTCTCTCAATTGACAATCCCCGCTCCCCGGTCGTCACTTCAAGTCGCTCCCGCCCCTTGCGGCGAGCGGGTTCGTCGAAGATCACGCCCGTCGCCTCCATCCGAACGCCGGCCTGAGCCGCCTCCGGTCCGACACCTTCGGGCAGGAGCCGCGTTTCGATCGCCTCGTTCGTTCATTTTCTCGGCGTTCAATCCCGGTTGAACATCCGGCTACCGGGCACCCGGCGAGCGCTTCTTTGTGGCTTCGCGCAGTAACGAAAGCAAGCTCGCTCATCAGCCGCCTCACAACACCAAACCTCTCTGCTCACGTGTAATAGGCAGGCTTCGCTGAATCCGATTTTCGTGAATCTGATCCCGCGGTGCGCCCCCATCAATGAAACCGCTTCCCCGGCAGAGCAGACAGCGCGCCCGGCGCGTCCCTTTGCATTTAAGGCAACCCTTGCCGAGCAGGCTGCTGTTGGCCCCGACGCCGCGTCCTCCGCATCGCAGACACCTGATCTGGCCGGTTCCATAACATGGCAAACACATTTCCTTCATAAATTCATCCTCCTTGAGCAACACTTATTGATCAGTAGGTATCCAGAGTAACGAAGAATGGGGTGGTGGGTAAGCGTGTGAACACCCGAATGGAGCGGGTGTTTACACTTGTCGACCTTGGATGTCAGGCGGCGACAGGTAGACTATATCCCCACACGTGATTCCACGCTCGTAGCCATCCTAATCGAAAGTTTAAATAATGAGGCTGGTGGCTATCGCTAAAGATGAATTGCGAGAAGGGCCAAATGCTCGACACACTCACGTAAAGGTGGCGCGCTGATTGCCAGATGATGATGACCGCTACCACTCAGCCCGCCGCTTTGCGCTCGAGGACGTGGCGTGCGATTTCGACGCGATTGTTGAAGTTCTTCTTGTCGAGGATGCGGCTGATGTGGCCTTCGATCGTGCGCAGACTGAGATTAAATTCGGCGGCGATCTCTTTGTTGCTCAAACCCCGCGCTACCGCCTCGGCCACGCGCCACTCGGCGTCGGTCAGGCCTTCGTCGCGCACCACCTCCGGTTCGCTGGTGTCGGTGCGACCGAAGAGCTTCGCGATTTCAGATTGCATGCTTTCCACGCGCTTGAGGATGTTGGCGACGACGGCGACCAGTTCGTCCGGCTCGAACGGTTTCGTCAGGTAGGCATCCACCCCGGAACGGAAGCCGGCGATGCGGTCGGCAGTCTCGTCTTTGGCCGTCAAGAACACTATCGGGATGAGCTTGGTGCGCGCGGATGCCCGCAGATTCCGGACCAATTCATAACCGTCCATGCCAGGCATCCGAATATCGCTGACGATCAGATCGGGCAACGACTCGGCGATGCGCACGAGGGCTTCCGCGCCCCGGCGCGCGGTGGTCACCTCATAGCCCTCGGTGCGGAGCGTTTCCGCGACCGCGCGCAGCAGCCCCGGATCGTCATCGACTACCAGCAATCGTTTAGACATCTCAGCCGTCCTCTCTTATGGATGGTCGTTCTTCTCCCTTGCCCCACACCGGCAGATGAAGGGTAAAGGTGCTGCCGAGCCCGACTTCGCTCTCGACGCTGATGCGCCCGCCCATCTGCTCGATGATGTTGCGCGCCAGGTACAGGCCAAGACCGATGCCGGGCACCTCTTCCAGTTCCGGCAATGCGGCGGCCAGCGCTCCGTCGGCGGCTACAGGTGAGGGGCGCCCACGGTGGAACTTATCGAAGAGGACCGGCAAGTCTTGCGGCGGAATGCCGCGCCCGTTGTCGATGACGCTGAGTTCCACTTGATCGCCCGCCCTACCAGCGGCCAGCGTGATGCGGCCGCCCTCGGGAGTGTATTTGATGGCGTTCTCGATCAGGTTCGAGATCACCCGGCGCAAAGCCTGCTGGTCGGCGCGGATGTCAGGCAATTCCGCTGCCGTTTTCAGTTCCAGTTGATGGTGGCGAAACTCGGCGGTGCGGCTCTGCGATTTCAGACAGGAGCGCAGCACTTCCGCCGTATCCACGCGCCCGATACCTAGTTCAAAGGCCCCCGCCTCGATGCGCGAGAGGTCCAGCAAATTGAGCACAAGATCAATCTGCCGGTCACACTCCACGGCAATCGTCTCCAGATACTCGTGCTGCTTGGCCTCGTCCAGTCCGCCGCGCAGGAGCAATCGCGTGAGCGCTTTGATCGTCGTCAACGGCGTCCGCAGCTCATGCGAGGCGTTGCTGACGAACTCCGACTTGAGCCGGTCCAGTTCAGTCAGCCGCTTTTCCCGCTCTTCAATTCGTTCCGCCATCGCATTGAAGTCGGCTCCAAGCTGGACCAACCTGGGCGCCCCCTCAATTGGCGCCCGCGCGGCCAGATTTCCTTCACCGAAGGCGCGGGCTGCGAGGCTCAGGCGGTCTAGCGGACGGGCGATGCCGCGCGAGATGAGCAACGCCGCAATGACTGCGCACAGCAGCGCCAGCAGGCCGAAACTCGCCAGTCGCGCGAGCTGCCGCTGCGCGGGGCCGTACAAGGTCGCGCTCGGCACGCCCACGGTCATGATGTAATCGGTCGCTCCGACCCGCGCCACCCCATAAACGCGCTCGATGTTATCGAGCGGACTCTTCATGACCGTCACAGCCACGCGGCCAGCGCCGAGGGCGGTGACCAGCTCGGAGCCGCCGACGCCGGCACCGAGGAACGCGGCCGAAGACTGACTGCGGTAGATAATGCGCCGCCGTGAATCGAGCAAAGTAATGAGCGCGCGGTCGGGCAGCCGGAGGTCACGAAATAATTCCTGCAACGCGTTTCCATCAACCCGCGCAATCACCGCGCCTCCCGACGCCACCGGCACCGCCACGGCCAGCAGGTACTGCCCTTCGCCCCGCGTCCAGTCGGTTTCGACTGTCATCTCCTGGTGGTGACTTTCCGCCAGCAGCTTCTCGAGGAGCCCGGGCGGAAGTCCCCCGGCGTCCGAAGGGTGCGCCATCAGGGCCCTGCCGTTCGCGCCGACGACGCGAATGTCAATCCAGCGCGGGCGGGGGGCTGTCACAAAGCGCAGATAATTTCGCAGGGAGCTGTCGTCCGAGGTGTCCCCGTCGGCCAGGGCCGCCACCGTCACCAGGGGCTGCCGCTGTGTGTCAATCCACCGTTCGAAGACGACTGCCGCCAACTCGGCCTGCTGTTCCATGGCCTCATCTAGCCGCTGCTGTTTGGCGCCCCACACCTCCCACAGTGCGGCGAGGCCAAGGAGCAGCAGTGGAACCACGGCGCCGACCGCCAACATCAGTAACCGTCCGCGGATACTCACCGTTTACCGCCTCTCATTTCGTCTGCGTCACCGAGAACTGCTCCTCAGGATAATAGATGATCGTTCCATAATCACCGATCGCTATAACCTCATTGGTTGGCTCCCGGTGAGATCTCGAACCATTCCCTGAACAACTTCAGAGTTCTTCCAGGCCAATCCGACCTGTCCCGGTGCCAGGATACACGTTCTATTTCAAAGATCTCTTTATAGCGCAAAACGGTCGTTTCGGCCTAACGATTGCAACATCGATAATCGAATACAAGACTGGTTCGCGCCTCTCCCTGGCGGCGATGCGTCGAATTAAGCTCCGGGATCAGGCATCAGCCAGATTTTCGCTGACGGTCTGCCCGCCATGTTTGATCGCAATGATGTGATCGATTTGATGAGTGTCCGGAGTATCGTCATGATGAATCAGGCAATACTCGCAACGCGATCCCGCTCGTTCAATCACTGAACGACGCAGTACTGTCAAGATATATGGGCGCGGCATCACAGTCCGGCCAGAGACTTATTCCGTGGGAGTCATGACTTCCATTCCATAATTTCTGACAGACTCGCTCTTCTGGCCGTCCAGTGGGGTGAATAAGTCCTGAAGCAGATCCGGCGTCACATTCAGGCATCGTTTCCATCTATCCGAGCTGTGCCCGCTGGCCTTCAACACCACTTTATTAACGCGCTTGGAGTTGGGATCTGGCTAGACCGGCTTCCTGACTATTCGGGTAAGCCTTAATTAAAGCTTGAAGTTGCGTGACTGCCGCGTCATGCTGGCCCATGGCTTCATAAGTCTGCGCCCGCCGGTAGAGCGCCGCCGTCGCCTTGTCTCCTTTGGGACTCATCGCCGCTGCGCGGGCGAAGGCTTCGAGCGCATCCGGAAACCGTCCCACCTGATGGTAGATCTCGCCGATCCAGTATTGGGCGTTATCGGCCAGATCCGAGTCTCGATAACTCTCGACATATTGCCAGAACTCGGAGAGTGCCAGCGAGTAGTTACCGCGCGCATAATCGACATAAGCCACCGCGAACAATTGTTCGGGCTGACCGGGAGCCACTTGAGTCAGGACTGTCCGATTCGGAATCTCGGCGACCAGCTTCTGTAGTTCATCAAACTGCGCCGAAAGCCGCTCGATCCCCTCGCTGGCCGTCGTCAATTGGCGGCCGACGGCGGAGAGCCTGGTGACCGCATCGTCGCTGTTGGTCGAGACGGCGGATTGCGCACGGCCGATGGCTGAGACGTTTTCGTGCATTTGCATGATCAAAGTCGTCTGCTTGCCGCTCGTCCGGCCAATCAGATCCTGCAGGTCTCGGGCCTGCTCCGCCAGATACCGGACTTCGGCCTTCAACTCCTCAAATCGCAATCTCATCCGATCCAGCTTTTCCGTCACCTCTTTGTCATCCCTGCCTCCGGCATGAAGCGGCAACGGCGCAGCAAAAGATAAGAGGAGAACGGCAACCGCCATGATGATGGTTAATTTTGTGCTCATCGAGACCGCCTCCATCAGAAACCGCTCACGAAAGAATCTTAACGCCCGGCATCGATCATCTGTTCCACCTCCTGATCGTGAACGGGCGCGCGTCTCCCCTCAAGACCTGGGATCATCAATATGGTGTCATCACCATAAAATGGTGTCATCACCATAAACATTATAACTCGCGTTCGGTAAAGATAGCGCAATCCTCGTGCCTGATGGCGCAGCCTGCTGATGCTTAATGATCGCCCCTGATCAAGTTGCGTCACTCCCTACCCCTGGCCCTGGTCATTTTACCTGATCAATCTTGGCCAGCCGGATGACGGCGTCGCGCGAGGCCTCCACTTCATTGCGCGTGGGCCAACCTGAAGAGGCATTGGTGCAGGAGGCTGAAGCATGGGGCACACATTGCACAGGCCTAGTAACTCAGCCAATCACGATAAATTCAGACCCATTCTTTGACTTTTGGAAGAAGGCCGCAGTTCATCAGGAAGATCGGAGAAGAATTGATAGTTGACGTAAAGACTGTCGGCTAATTATAGACAGCAGATGCCGAAGAACTGACGTCGGAGACATCAGATGATCATTCTTCGTTTTGCCGAGCTCAAGCTCCACGGCATCGGCCGCCGGAAGTCAGGCTGAGAGATTTCAATTGACGCCACTTGGAAGCATCAAATAAGATTACATTTCATCTTGAAAATGACTTTCGATATCGGTTCAGGTCAACCATCGCGGCAACGTTGGTTGACCAGTGAAGATAACAAAAGAATCCGGTCTGTTCGGGCAATGAGAGTGGGCTGAAGCGCTCAGTTGTGTCAGGAAGTCTTCCCTGCTCCCGCCTGGAATTGCCTTGAGAGGAGACCCATGAGCAATGAATTTCGGCGGTCAGCGCTGATCGCTATCATACTTCTCGCGCTACATGTGGGCGCCTATTCGCAGAATCCGACCGCAACTTTGAGCGGAACGGTTCTGGATCCTGGCGAGGCCGCAGTCCCCGGCGCGACGGTTACGCTCCTGAACGTAACCACCGGGACGAAACGGATCACCGCCACCAGCCACGAAGGTGCGTTCGTGATCCCGTTGATTCAGCCCGGACGATATAGCCTGACGGTGGAACGCGCCGGCTTCGCGTCGGCGAAGGTTGATAATCTGACTCTCTACGTGGGCGATCAGCAGACGATACGCATCAAAATGGCATTGGCGACGGTGGGCGAGACGGTCGAGGTCGCCTCGTCGGCCGTGGGCCGCGTCAAGGAGTCTTCAGACGTGGGCACGGTGGTCGATCGGGAGTTCGTCGAGAACCTGCCGCTCAACGGCCGCAGTTTTCAATCGCTGATCGGTCTGACGCCGGGCGTGGTGTTAACCAATGCCAATGAGAGCGGCGGCGGTGGGCAGTTCTCCGTCAACGGCCAGCGCAGCAACGCCAATTACTTCACGGTAGACGGTGTCAGCGCCAATATCGGCGTCGGGACGGGCTATGTCGCCGGGCAGGGCGGCAGTGGTTCGCTGCCGGGCTTCAGCGCGCAGGGCGGGACCAACAATCTGGTCTCGATCGAGGCGCTGCAGGAATTCCGCGTTCTGACTTCGAGCTTCGCTCCGGAGTTCGGACGCACGCCGGGCGGCCAGGTGCAACTGGTCACTCGCTCAGGCGGCAATGAATTTCACGGCACACTCTTCAACTATCTGCGCAATGATCTCTTCGACGCCAACGATTTCTTCGGCAATGCCAACGGCTTGAACCGGCCGGCCCTGCGGCAGAACGACTTTGGCGGCGTCATCGGCGGCCCGCTCTACCTGCCCCGCTTCGGTGAGGGCGGGCGGAGCCTTTTTGACGGACGCAACCGCGCCTTCTTCTTCTTTTCATACGAAGGGCTCCGGCTGCGGCAGCCGCAAACGCTGGTGACGGTCACCCCTTCCCTGCGGCTGCGAAACCTGGTGGCCCCTTCGATCCGGACGATCCTCGACGCCTTTCCGCTGCCGACGGGCGCGGAGTTCGCCAACTCGGAGACGGGCCTTCCCACGGGAATCGCGCCGCTGGCCGCGAGCTACTCCGACCCGTCGAGCCTCGATGCCGCAAGCCTGCGGATCGATTATCACTTCAACGACCGCACCAGGATCTTCGGGCGATGGAACTCCTCGCCCTCGCAGACCGAACGGCGCGGCGCGGCGCCGTTCTACTATGGTTCGTTGAGCAATATCGGGAAAAGCCGGGTCGAGACGCTGACCGCGACCTTCGGTTTGACGCGGACCTTCTCGTCCCGCGTCAGCAACGATCTTCGTTTCAATTACAGCCGGAGCACCGCCGATTCCTATTTCGCACTCGACAATTTCGGCGGCGCCGTCGTTCCGGCCTCACAAACGCTACTTCCATCCTTCGTGAGCGGGGAAAATGCATTGTTCTACTTCGACACGCGGGATGCCGGAGTGCTGAGCTTCGGGCGTTATTCCTACAATGAACTGGGCCAGTGGAACTTCGTCAACAATCTTTCCGCCGTCGCCGGAGACCACACCCTGCAATTCGGCGTCGATTACCGCCGCCTGCTGCCGACGATCGCCAGAACGAATGACGGACTCGGACTCTATTCCAACAACTTCAACTTCACCGGCCTTAGCGGAAACGGTGAGTTGACCGATGACGAAGCGAGAAACACGCCGGGGCTGGTCCTCTCCTCGTTCACCAGTTACTCCAACACTTACAACCAATATCCGGGGGCGATCCTGATTCAGAACTTCTCCGCGTATGCGCAGGATACGTGGCGGATCGGCAATCGCGCGACGCTGGTCTACGGCCTGCGTTACGAGATCAATCCCGCGCCCGCCGGACGCAATGGAGCCAAACTGGCGCCGGTACGCAATGTCGATCAATCAGGCATGGCGGACCCGGCGGTCCTGGCGCCGCCCGGCACGCCGCTCTACGAAACGACCTATAACAACCTGGCTCCACGCATCGGGCTCTCCTATCTGCTTTCGAGCAAGACCGGGCGCGAGACGGTACTGCGCGGCGGCGTCGGACTGTTCTACGACATGGGAACGGGGCAAACGACGTTCGCCGCCAGCGGTTATCCGTTCGTCAGGGACAATCCTTTCAATTTCCAGTCGTCGACGTTCCCGCTCCCGGCCGAAGTCGCGGCGCGTCCGGCGCGTGACGCCGAACTGCTGGTCTCCGAAGGCGCCGCTCCCGATCCCCATCTGAAATTGCCTCGGGTCTGGCACTTCAACGCCGCGATCGAGCAATCGCTCTCGAAGAATCAGACCATCTCGGCGACCTATCTGGGCGCGCTCGGACGCCGCCTGCTGATCAGCGAATATCTGTATGCGACCCTGCCCGGCTTCTACTCGTTCGTGACCACTCGCAATGGTGCCAGTTCCGACTATCACGCGCTGCAATTGCAGTTTCAGCGGCGGCTCTCCCGCGGCCTGCAGGCGCTGGCGAGCTACACCTGGTCACACTCGATCGATAATGCCTCGAGCGATACGTACTTCATCGGCTCCCAGGCGAGTGAGTTGCAATTCAATCGCGGCAACTCCGATTTCGACCTGCGCCATGTCTTCACCGCCGCCGCGACCTGGATGCCCACGGCATCGGTTCCGGCCGCGCTGGGGCGTCTTGGCCGAACCATTCTGGGAGGAATCGCCCTCGATGGAGTGGTCACTGCGCGATCCGCGCCGGTGGTCAACCCGATCGGCGGTTACGCCCAGGCGGGAGCGAGTTATCGTGTGGCGCGACCCGATCTGGTCGCGGGTCAACCGCTCTACCTCCGCGACCGAAATGCGCCTGGTGGCCGCCGCTTCAATCCGGCGGCCTTTCAAGCTCCTCCCACCGATGCGGACGGCAACGTGCTGCGAGAGGGGACGCTCGGACGCGGTCTATTGCGCGGGTACGATCTCTTTCAGATCGATCTGGCCGCGCGCCGCGAGTTCCGGTTGAGGGAACGGATTCGGTTGCAATTTCGCCTCGAAGTCTTCAATCTCTTCAATCATCCGAATTTCGCCAATCCGCAGGCCAATCTCGATAGTCCGTTTTTTGGCCTCCCCGCTTCGCTCTTCAACCGGGGGCTGGGAGCGGGCGGCGCGACCTCCGGGCTTAACCCGCTCTACCAGGTCGGTGGGCCTCGTTCGATGCAATTGAGCCTGAAACTTCATTTCTAAAGGAGAGGACTGATG
This sequence comes from Blastocatellia bacterium, assembly GCA_035280505.1. Lineage (GTDB taxonomy): Bacteria > Acidobacteriota > Blastocatellia > RBC074 > RBC074 > JAKEHZ01. Next base: position 10,450 of record DATEFT010001031.1, read on the forward strand.
CGGACCTGGATGCTGAGGGCACATCGTTACGCCGGGCTGACATTGGCAGGTTTTCTGGTCATCATTGGACTGACGGGCAGCGTAATCGCGTTCTTCAACGAGTTGGATGCCCGGTTCAATCCGGAGCTGCTCACGGTCAAGCCGGAGGGGAAGCCGATCCCCCTGCTGGAGTTGCGCGAGAAGCTCGAAGCGCAAGATCCTCGATCTCACGTCTACTATCTGCATTTCCCCGAGAGCCCCGATCAGTCCGTCTCCGCATATGCGGAGGGCGCAATCGACCCGAAGACCGGCGAGCCCCACCCGTTGAACTACGATGAAGTGTTCGCGAATCCCTATTCCGGCGAGCGCCTCGGAGAGCGGCATTGGGGGAATTTCTCGTTCGAGCGAAAAGACCTCCTCACCTCCCTCTACTACCTGCATTACTCGCTGGTGCTGCCGGAAGCCCTGGGCGAGGGATTCATGGGATTCGTGGCGCTCTTCTGGGCGATCGACTGTTTCGTCGGGCTCTATTTGACCCTGCCCGCCCGCCGCAAAGATGGGAACGGTTCGATCAAGAGTTACTGGAAGCGATGGTTTCAGTCCTGGAGGATTCGGACAAATGCCGGCAGCAAGCGATTGATCTTCGATTTTCATATCGCGGTCAGCCTCTCGGTCTGGTTAATGCTGCTCCTGTTTGCGCTCTCCGGATTCTCCTTCAACCTGCCGGACGCTTACGCATCCGTCATGCGACGCGTCACCAATTTTGAGGATCTCGACCGCCGGCCGGAACTGGAGAAGCCACTGAGCAAGCCCGCGATCGGCTGGGAGCAGGCTCTCCAACTCGGCCGGGAGTATATGGATGAGCAGGCGCGCCTTCACGGGTTCACCATTAATCGGCCGGCCAGTCTGATCTACCGGCGTCAGACCGGGGTCTTCTACTACCGCGTTCACAGTTCGAGAGATCTGGTGAGATACGGCGCCACGAGCGTCGCCATCGATGCGACCACCGGAAACCTGCTCGGCGTCGAAATTCCCACGGGCCATCGTCCGGGCAACACCTTCACGAGCTGGATCGCGTCGATCCATATGGCCATGGTGGGCGGCGTTCCGATGAAGATCTTCGTGAGCTGCATGGGGATGGTGGTGGTCGCGTTGTCGATCACGGGAGTGCTGATCTGGTGGCGCATTCGGCGCCCATTCCGGCGGCCCTGGATCGTACGGGTGATGCGCAACCTTCGCCGAGACGCCGCTTCACCACCCTCCCATCCGGTTTGAGTTGGCTTGAGATCGTGCCATTAATTCACGACTATAATTGACTTATCCTGAAACAAGTTGCTACGATAAGGCCCTCACGATGACCATCGATCCGAAAACCCGATTGAGGCTACGTGCCGCAGCGATAATGCTGCTGCTGGCATTAGGCTGGCTCTCCGCTCCTGCTTCGCTGGCCGCCTGGGAACCGGATGTCTGCGAGATGGAGTGTTGTATCGCGGAAGGTCATTGCTGCTGCGCCACGCGGCATGCCTACGTCAAAGGTCGTGAGCCGAAGCCGGGTGAGATCAACCTCGGCACGGAGTCCAGTTTATCCGTTCCCTGCCCGGCCGTTTGCGCGAGTTCCACGATTACGGCTCGAAACCATTTGCCGCCAGTGACGCATACGCCGCCGCCACTGGTTGAAATCGCGACCATCGCACTTCCGCACTGCCGCGATCAGATTCCGGCAATCCACTCATTGATCGCGCGGCCTTCGTCTCCCCGTGCTCCTCCCTCTCACGACCAGCATCCCGTTTGAAGTAACGATCTCTGTAGAAATCAAACTTAACTAAGGGCGACGCATGCCTGTCGACCGAGGTCGCTCGGCGCGTTTCGGCATTGGTTACACATCATCATATGTCGAAGGCATGAACCTGGCCAGCCGGGTCTATTCGGCATCGGTGCAGGTCGACAGCAACTCCGGACCTTACGTCGAGCCGTCGAACCGGCGTCGATCGTCGCGTTGCAGCTCGTGGATCGCCTGCTCGGCCGCCCCGCGGCGACGTTAACCGCAAAGTATCTGGAGTATGACTGGAGGCCGGAAGTATCGGCCAGGCAGGATGGTCAGGGAGGCTCCGGATCATCGCGTTGAAACCAAGCTGAGCATATAAGTTTGGCCGAACGGCCACACTCGGCAAAGGGCTTTCGTCTATATCCTTTCTCTCTTTGCCAGAGTGCGAGCCCTGCGGCCAGCCGGAGCGTCACGGTCAAGCCGGCGCTCCGGCCGTTTCAAGCACCACGATCATCCAAATGAGAATCAATGTCACGGCCAGGTTTCAGATCCGGTTCTGAACTTCGCCCCCTTAACAATTACGGAGAATACCCTTGGGAATATCGATGAGACACTCTAGATTCTTTTTTTTACTCGCCTGCTTGTCCTGTTTCATCTCGGCGTCGGCACAGGACAGCGCGATCCTCAAAGGCGTCATCACCGACCCGAATGGCGCGGTCGTCGCGGGCGCGAAGGTCACCGCCGTCAACCCGCTCACCGGAGAGCGGAAGCGGGCCACGACGGACGCACAAGGTCATTACGCCATAGACAATTTAGCGCCGGGTACGTATACCGTCACGGTGTCGGCTAAGGGGTTCGCCACCTCGACGAGGGCGGTGCGCCTCAGCGATGCGAACGGCACGTTCGATTTTCAACTTTCGATCAGCACGGTCGGAGAGACCGTCTCGGTCGGAGATGAGACGGCGCGGGTTGAACTTGAGCGCACGCCGGGCGGGGTCGCCGTCATCGCCGGACGTGAACTTAACGATACGCGTGCGTACAATCTGCGTGACGTGTTCGAGTATACGCCGGGGGTGCTGGCGCAATCGCGCTCCGGCTCGGACGAGTCGCAGTTCTCCATCCGCGGCTCGGGTCTCAGGAACAACTACCACGGGCGCGGCGTCAACCTGCTGATCAACGGCATCCCGTATATGGATGCAGATGGTTTCAGCGACTTTGAAGCTCTGGACTTTCTAGCCGCGCAGCGCGTCGAGGTCTGGAAGGGCGCCAATGCCCTGCGCTATGGCGGCAACACGTCGGGCGGCGCCATCAACCTCGTGACGCAGACGGGCAAGACCGCCGCGCCCTTTGAGATCCGCATGCAGGGCGGCTCGTTCGGTCTGTTTCAAGGGCACGTGGCGACGGGCGGCGAGCGCGGTCGTTTCAACTACTTCCTGAGCTTCACGGACGTCGAGCTTAATGGCTACCGCGAGCATAGCCAGCAGGGGCGGCAACGCCTCTACGGCAACTTCAACTTCGCCCTCAACGACCGAACGGACTTCAACCTCGACCTCGTTTACGCCAACATCGGGGAGCGGTATCCCGGCTCGCTGACACGCGAGGAACTCTTCCGCAACCCGCGCGCCGCCGACCCCGTCTACGTGCAGCAGGACCAGGGGCGCTTCGTTGACTATACGCGTCTCGGATTGGGGATGCGCCATCGCTTCAACGGTGGGCACGAGTTCTCTTTCAACCTGTTCGGGCAGTACCGCAACCTTGAACACCCGATCTTTAACGTGCTCGATCAGGACACGCGCACCTTCGGCGGCGAGTTCCGTTACAGCTACACGGGCGAACGCAATCGTTTAGTCGTCGGCTTCTCGCCGCAAGTGACTCCGAACGGCGGGCGCCGTTTTGAAAACATCAACGGATCGAGTGGAGCACAGACCGCCCACTTCGACTCGCTCGCCACGAACTACGGCCTCTACGCCGAGAACCAGTTCGACCTTCGCCCTTCCTTCACGCTCGTCACGGGCGCGCGCGCTGATTGGGCGCAGCGACGCTTCACCGACTTCTTCCTCTCCAACGGCGACCAGTCCGACCGGCGGACGTTCAAAGCCTTCTCGCCCAAACTGGGATTCGTCTGGCGGCCGCGCGACCAGATGCAGGTCTTCGCCAACGTGAGCCGCTCTTACGAGCCCCCGGTCTTGAACATCGAATTGATCAGCTTCGGCGCGCCGGGCTTTCTGCCGCTGGGTGCTCAGGACACCTGGCAGATGGAGGTCGGCACGCGCGGGCGCGCCGCCCAGGGAATCAATTACGAGTTGACGTTCTTCGATCTGGAGATCAACGACGAGATCGTTAACGCGAACGTCACCCCGTTCCCCGGCGCGGGCTTCACCATCCCCAGCTTCCGCAGCGCGCCCAACACGCGCCACACGGGGATTGAACTCGCGCTCGACGCTCCGCTCCGGCAAGGGTTGTTCACCAACCGCGACACGCTCTCAGTGCGCTCGGCTTACACCTTCTCGCGCTTCCGCTATGTTGATGATCCGACGTACTTCAATAATCACTTGCCGGGCGCGCCGCGCCATCTCGTCCGCTCCGAACTCCGTTACGATCACCCGCGCGGTTTCTGGATCGCCCCCAATGTTGATTGGTCGCCCGCCACTTATTTCATGGACAGCGCGAACACGGCGCGCAACGACAAGTACGCGGCGCTGAACGTGAGGGCGGGCTTCGACCGGAAGCAGTGGGGCATCTTCTTCGAGGCGAACAACCTGACCAATCGTCTCTATTCGGCGTCGGTTCAAGTCGACAACGACGCGGGTCGCTACTTCGAGCCATCGAACGGACGTTCCATTTACGTCGGATGGCGTTACAGGTTCGGCAAGTAACGGCGATGCAATTCGAGACTTGATTGAAAGAGAGGGGCAGATGGATGACTTAGATCGCAGTGAAGGAGTTGGCGACCCTTCGGCGGGCAGCAATGAGGCGCCACGCAGGCATTTTTATCGCGTCATCTGGCGCTGGCACTTCTACGCCGGACTGTTCGTCATCCCTTTTATGATGATGCTGGCGGTCACGGGCATCATCTACCTGTTCAAACCACAGCTCGACGTAATGATGTATCGCAGGCTGCTCTTCGTGACGCCGCAGCAGACGCCGCTATCCGCCGAGACGCAGCTTGCCTCCGCTCAAGACGCCTATTCCGGCGCCAACCTCACCGCGTTCACACCCGGCGAAGCGCCGGATCGCAGTTCACAGATCACGCTGACGACATAAGACGGGCGGGAGCTGGCGGTCTTCGTCGATCCATACACCGGTCGAGTGCTCGGAGAACGCAACGAGAAGAACAACCTGCAATATTACGCGCTCAAGCTGCATGGCGAACTGCTGATTGGAAACGTCGGCGATTGGCTGGTCGAGTTGGCGGCAAGTTGGGCGCTGGTCCTGCTGGTCAGCGGTCTCTATCTGTGGTGGCCGCGCAAAGGTTCGCGCGTCTGGGGCGTGCTGCTGCCGCGCCTGGATCTGAACAATAGGCGCGTCTAACCTCGTCGTTCAGGAAGAAGGTGAAGTTCGAGTAGAGATCGAAGAGCGAGCGCCCGAGAAAGCCGTCGATCTTGAGGTTGTCGCCCGAGGCCCACTCTTTCCGATAGTAGACGCCGGTCGTACCGAGCCGGATCGGCCGCCGTCGTCGGGATCGTTGAACCCGAATCGATCCATGCGGCCGGCGAAGACATCATCGAGCGGGATCTGCCCGGACGAGAAGAAATCGTTGCGGCCGAAATTGAACTTGAACCCGAGCGACTGCCGGTTCTTCAACGCCAGGGTATAGTTGCCCGTTACCTTGTCGCGCTTGTACCGCAACGGATTCAGAAACGGGCCGTCGGAACGCGAACCTTCATCGGCGATGAAAGAATTTCCGGTCTTCAACTGCGGACTGTATGCCAGGAAGGTCCGGAAGGTGTTGAACGAGCCGCCCTGAAAGCGGGCCGCCACCTGGTCGGGCCGCGACTCCTTGAGCCGGATCTGGACGACGCCGAGACCTGAAAAATCTCCATGCTCCGCATCACTAAGGCCCAGCCACCGCAACCGCTGCGATGACCGAAAGGCCGCAGAAGAGCGCCGGGCAGCGCAATGTCAGCAGGTTTGGCATGACGATCAGCTCCAGGAAGTGCCGGTCAATTCCGATAAGAGCGCCGCCACCCGCGTGCGGTTCGGATGATAGCCGATGAAGACCAACTCCGATGTTTGAGCTGCCGCCCGGGCGATGGCATCGCTGATCGTCACGCGCGAACGCACACCTTGCACCAGTACCGATCCCGACAATTCGGTGGTGCTGACAAATCCTTTAATTCGCAAGATCGGTTCTGCTCCGGTAACTTTGACCAGCGCAACCTTCAATCTCTCGATCGGCTGCGGCGCATGGCTATGAAGAGTAAAAGATATCCATCCCGGATCCTGTTCGTGAAAATGCTGGTGCGTGGTCAGACCATGGCTGTGAGCGCTCAGCCCGGAATGCGTATGGCCGTTCAAGCGATTCTGAAGCGCCGGTGAGGATTCATCGGAACTCGGGATCGGCGGGGGCAATGATCGATGAGGCCCCGACGGCGCCGAGGCCGGCTGATGCAGCCGCAGTCCGAGGGCCAGCCGCAAGTCGAGCCGGGCCTGATAGGCAGGTTCGACAAATCTCACATTCGAGGCACGTTGGCGCACTCGGGCCTCGGCCTGCAACAGCCCCTCTTCATCAAGTTCATCGATTTTATTGAGGACCACCACATCGGCGGATTCGAGCTGCCTCTCAAACAAGGTAGCCACCGAGCCGGAGGGATCGGCCTCATCATCCTCTTCCCGAGCCCGATCGAATTGACCGGCCAACAGCAACGGCGTGTCCACCACGGCCAGCACGGCATCCAGAATAAAATCCGCAGTCAGTTCACTTCCCTGCAGCCGCTCCATAACCGCCGTCGGCAAGGCCAGCCCGGAGGTTTCGATCAGCACCTGGTCGACCTGAGCGCGGCGAGCAGCGATGGCCCACATGGTCGGCATAAACAGTTCGTCATCGCCGTAAGCGATCAGCCCGTGCGGGAAATCGTGAATCCGGACCCGTTCACGGTCGCCCGCCTGGTCGCGCAGCAACGCGCCATCGATCGAGACCTCGCCGAATTCGTTGATCAATAAGGCGAGCCCTCGGGCCGGTTCGCGTCTGGTTGAGCTGGGATGTATCAACCGGCTCAGCAGGGTGGTCTTACCTGAGCCCAAAAAACCGGTGATGATGGTAACCGGGATCAATTGGTTCATAGAATCTTCCAGGTTGTCAGTTGATGGATTACGGCCTCGAAGGTCGAGACGGCCAGCGGATAGGCCATCCTGGGCCGTTGAACGACCAGCAAAGGAACTCCCAGGGCTTCGGCGGCCGCGGCTTTGGAGCGATAACCGCCGGCGTCGCCGGAATCCTTGGTCACCACGCAGTCAATCCGCCAATCGCGCCACAGGACCTCATTGAAAGCTTGCGAGAACGGCCCCTGCATCGCGCAGACGTGGCCGCGCGGTACCCCCAGATCGATCGCTTGTTGCACGAACTCCGGGGTGATCCTCACAAACCACTGCCTGTCGGCGGCTCCCGGCGACCGCAGAAAGGTCGCCAGATCCTTGGAGCCCGTCGCCAAAAAGATTCGGCGGCCGAGCGCGATGGCTCGTTCAGCCGCCTGCCCCATCGATTCGCAGACTTCACCATGCTCCGGCTCCGGCGCCGCCGCGGCGGGCCGCTCGTAGCGCAGGTATGGGATGCCGATCTCCCGCGAGAGGCCGATCAATTGTTCGGAGATCAGGTTGGCATAGGGATGAGACGCGTCGACCAGCGCCCGCGCCCGGCTGCGAACCAGAGCCTGCCGGCGCGCTTCGACGCCCCGGCGGCCGGCCCAAACCGAAATTCCGGGGCAGTTGTTGACCGCCACCTCACCGCCATATTCGGTGGCGGCGGAGATCACCACCCGCGCGCCGCGCGCCGCCAGTTCCCGCGCCAGCGCATTGCCGTCGCTGGTGCCGGAGAAGACCCAGATCGCCTGCGCGGGCAACAAGCGGCTGTCAGAAGATTCAACGGTCGGGGGCCAAGCATGGTATCCACGAGGCGCATAGAGATATCCGCGCCGACACTGAGTGAACCGATTGCCGATCACGATCGTGGTCAGCATATCGAATTGTCGCGCCGGCAACTCTTCCAGACGATGGATACTGACTTGTTGATCCGGCCGATAAGCGTTCTTCACCACTCCGCACCAGGTCTGCGGCGCCTTGGATTGAAGCATGAGGTTCAGGATCCGATAGACGCCGGCTTGTCGTCCGGCGCTCTGCACGTTGTACAAAGCGCAAGCCAGGTCGGCCTCGGCGATGTGCCGGGCGCGCTCTTCGATCCATTCCCAGGGACAGAGCAGATCGGACAGACTGAGAGTGGCGAAATCATGCGACAGCGGCGAGCCCAGCAAAGAGGCGCAGGCGTTGGCCGCGGTGATCCCGGGCACTACGTTCACTTCATAAGTATCGTCTTCACGCATCTCCTCGAAGGCCAGCGCCGCCATCGCATAGATGCCGATGTCTCCGCCGGAGATTAAGGCGACCCTCGCGCCGCTCCGGGCGCGCTCGATGGCCAGCCGAGCACGTTCTCGCTCTTGTGTGAGCGGTGGGGTATGAATCTCCTTGCCCGCCAGCCACGGCTCGATCCAGCGCAAGTAGAACTCGTAGGCCACGATCACCTCGCTCTCGCGCAACGCCGCTTCGGCACGAGGGACGATCAGATCGCCAAATCCAGGCCCGACTGAAACCAGATTCAGGATTCCACTCATGCTTTGCTCCAGGTTAGATCTTCCACCACGGCCACGGTCACTCCGTTCAGGGCCATTTTCGGGACCACCAGTCTTCCACGTGGGCAGGCGATCAAGGCACATGGTTCGCAGACCCCATCGAGCCCCACATTCTGCCGAACCCACTCTGACGGCTGCGTCACCCAGGACCGCCCATCCACGATCGCGCGCGCGAACGTTCGGAGCGGCAAGTCGTTTCGCTCGCAAAATTGAATCAATCCCGGCTCGTCCGCTTTCAGATCGACGGTCGCCACCTCCCGAACCTCGCTCAAAAGGCGTCCGTTCAGGGCATGGCTGACGGCGGCCTCAATTCGATCGGCCGTGATCCCTTTGCGGCAGCCGATCCCGATCACCAGCGGTTTCAGGGCCTCGGTGGCCGTGGTGATGACCGGCACCGCGCCGACCGCGCTGGCCACTCGATAAGCCAGACGGTTGGCCCCGCCTTCGTGACCGGCCAGCAAGGCCACGGCATAACGGCCAGCCTCGTCGAGCACGACCACGGCCGGATCGTGATGCTTGTCTTCCATCAGACCATCCAGAAAACGCACCGCGATGCCGCTCGCCCCGACCACCACCCATTGGGCCTGCTCTCGATAGGCCGCCGCAAACTGCTCTCGCTGCGCGCCGGCCACGTTCAGCCACGGGCGATACAACCGGCCCCCCAGTCTCGATTGCAGAGCCTCCGCAAGCGCCTCGCTCTCGGCTCGCACCGACCAGATGCCTAATGACTCATCGAGTGAAGGCGTCATGCGGTCTCCTCTCGATCGGTCTTCTTCGCTCCGCGAAATAGATGCTTGAAATCCCGAGCATATAGTCTCGATTCCATCGGCGATTCGCTCCCCAGTGCTGCGCCGACCAGTAGCATGGTCGTCAGGTTCCAGTCGCTCGGCCGCGTCTCTTTCAGCACGGTGCCCAGGGTTCCCTGATAGATCCGTTGTTCGGGCCAACTGGCCCGGTAGACCATGGTCAATGGCGTCTCTTCCGAATAGTGCCGAGACAGATCGGCGACGATCTCTTTGAGATGCGGTCCAGACAGGAAGATGCAGATGGTCGCCCGGTGCTCGGCCAATTTGGCGAGCGCTTCCGACTCCGGCACCGCCGAAGCCCGCCCCGAGACGCGGGTCAGGATAATCGTCTGCGAGACCTCCGGCCTGGTCAGTTCCGTCCTGATCGCCGCCGCGGCCGCACAGAATGACGAGACTCCAGGAACCACTTCATATTCGATGCCCAGCGCCTCGAGCCGCCGCATCTGTTCGGCGGTCGCGCCGTAGACCGCCGGATCTCCCGAGTGCAATCGAGCGACGTCGCGGCCGCCCGCCTGGGCGCTCCGGTAGTAAGCTTCCTGCTGTTCGAGGTCGAGCCCGGCGGTATCGATCAACTCGGCATCCGGCCGGCAGTGCTGCAACAGATCGGTCGGTACCAGCGAACCGGCATACAAGACCAGATCGACGCGGCTCAGGATCCTGGCGCCGCGAATCGTGATCAGGTCGGCCGCGCCGGGACCGGCGCCGATGAAATAGACCTTCATAGATGCCTCTTCTCTCTCGGCGCCTTGCGAATCAGCAGCGTAGCCAGATAACCCAGGGCCTCGGTCGCCGAGAGCGACCCAACCTCAACCGCGAGCAATTCGCCCGGCAACCCGACACGGCGCGCAAACGCGCAATGCTTAGCAATCTCCATCTCACGCAAAAGATCGAGCACCCAGGAGAGGCGAGCGCCGACTTTCATCAGGACCACGATGTCATGCGTCTCGATCTCTCTCCGTAACGTCAAGGCATCATCCGGGCAAGGCAGAATCAATACTCGCTCTTTGCCCTCACCCAGCGGCCAGTTCAGAGCCGCGGCTGCAGCCGCATAGCTGGTGATCCCGGGAAAGGTCCGGTATCGCAGTTCCGGTATCCGTTCACGCAACGCGGCCAGCACATAGCCATAAGTGGAGTAGGTCAACGAATCGCCGATCGTCAGGTAGGCCACGTGATGACCGACGCATAATTCGGCGGCAATCATCTCGGCCAATTGCCCGTAATGCTCCCGTAAGACCGCCCGGTCCGGATCCATGTTGAACTCGATCTCGCGCAATCGTTTCGATGAGAGGTCGATCCCCTCCAGGCATTGCAGGGCGATCGAAGTCTCCGCTCCGCGGGCGCGAGGCGCAAACACGATTTCAGCCCGACGCAGCGCGTCGAGCGCCGCCAGCGGAAGATAGCCGGCCGGTCCGGGACCGACGCCGATTCCATAGAACGTACCAGGCGGTGGCGTCACCTTCATAAATCTTCTCCCAAAAGATTGCCGAATAGATCGAACAACCGGACCTCGACCCGCTTCACTGCTGGAACTCGCGGCTGCACCCGGGCCGCAATCCGCCGCTCAATTTCAATCCACAATGCTTGACGGCCGGGTTCACTCTTCAATCGTTCGATTGCTGCTTCCACCGTGTTGGCATGCTCGATCTCTTTCACCAGTTCCGGCGCGAACCCGCATTCCGCCGCCACGCGCGCCACCCCGCCCATCGCCATGCCGCTCTTGCTCGAATGCGTGTCCCATACTCCATTCAACACCTTGGCCAACTTGCCGGGATGACCCAAAAGCCATAACGCATCGAGCCTGCGGCTCTCTTCCTCCAACGCCTGCTGCGTGAAGTCGAGCGCATCGCCTAGAAAGTTCGCGATCTGAACCTGGCGCTCTTCGGGCAATCGCAACACGTCCCGGGCATAGTCACGGCCGATCTTTCCCGGCAGGTAAGCGACGCCCGGCGCACCTCCGCCGAGCGCCACCCGGATATATACTTCGACCGAAGCGATCCAGGCCGCCAGCGACATCGGCTCGACGATTCCGGTCGTCCCGAGGATCGAGATGCCGCCCAGGATGCCGAGCCGTGGGTTAAAAGTCTTTTTAGCGATCGCCTCGCCGTTTTCACAACCGATGGTCAGATCGA
>DATEFT010001032.1:0-5562 GCA_035280505.1 Blastocatellia bacterium
GCCCCGAAGAGATTCGGACGGAACTCGGCCAACTCTCCGGACCGGAGATCGAACCGTTCTTTGCGGGAGAGCATGGCAACGATTTGTGGTCGATTGTCTACTTTGCTTCCAGGTTGGAGGAGATGGTGCAATTGGCTGCCGGTAACTTCGAGCCGGCTCATCTGGCAAAGTACGCTTTTCAATTGGCCGACCAGTTCAATACGCTCTATCAGGATAAGAGATTTCACATGCTCAAGGAGCCTGACGCTCGACGGAAGATCGTCCTTTTGATGACGGCCGACCTGGTGCGGCGCAGGCTTGAACGCGCGCTGGCTTTGCTAGGTATCGAAACGCCGGAGCGAATGTAATTTCCTATCTATTTGTGAGGCGAGATGCTGATTGTGATGAAATCAGACGCGGCTGAGTACGACGTTCAGCGCGTGGTCGAGACCATTGAATCCGCCGGGTTGAAAGCGCATCCCATGCCCGGATCGAACCGCATTGCCATCGGCATCACCGGTAACACCGGCGCTGTCGATCCGGCACCCTTCGCCGATCTTCCGGGCGTCTCCGAATGCGTCCGCGTGACTAAACCCTACAAACTGGTCGGCCGCGAATTGAAACCGGAGAAGACGGTCGTCAAACTGGGCAATTCCGAGATCGGCGGGGAGGAGTTTGCCGTGATCGCCGGAGTTTGTGCGGTCGAATCCCGCGAGCAGACGTTCCTGACCGCCCAGATCGTGGCGGAGGCCGGATGCACGTTGTTTCGCGGCGGCGCCTTCAAGCCGCGGACCTCACCCTACGCCTTTCAGGGGCTGGCCGAGGAGGCCCTGAAGATCCTGGCCGAGGTGCGCGATCAGTATGGATTGAAGATCGTGACCGAGGCCACCGACGAGCCGGCGCTGGATCTGGTCGAACGCTATGCCGACGTGATCCAGATCGGGACCCGCAACATGCAGAACTTCAGCCTGCTCAAGCGCGCCGGGCAGGCGCGTAAGCCGGTTCTGCTCAAGCGCGGAATGGCCTCGACTCTGGATGAGTTCCTGCTGGCGGCCGAATACATCATGTCCGAGGGAAACTACCAGGTGATCTTGTGTGAGCGCGGGGTCCGCACCTTCGCCAACCATTCGCGATTCACGCTCGATCTCTCGCTGATTCCGGCCGTCCAGCGTCTGTCGCATCTGCCGATCATCATCGATCCCAGCCACAGCACCGGCAAGCGCGAAAATGTAATTCCCCTCTCCCGGGCCGGCGTGGCCGTGGGTGCCGATGGACTGCTCGTGGATGTCCATCCATATCCCGAACGCGCGCTCTGCGACGGACCGCAAGCCCTCTTCTTCGAGATGTTCAGCGAGATGGTCGCTCAGGTCCGGGCCATCGCCGAGATCGTTAATCGCCACCAAGAAACTCCTAGTCCGATTGTAAATTAAAGGTAAATCTGGCGTTGGGACCCGACCAAGCTTTTGGGAACTTTTTGCCGCGCAACTTGGTATTGACATCACAGAGAGGTGTCGATGAAATCGTTGCCCGACACCCCAAAAGAAGCAAAATCCCGCTGCGGGTTCTTTTCGACAAGGAGTGGATGAAATGAAATCGACTTATCAAATCACGGCCAAACAACTGGTTGTGTTGGCGCTGCTGACGGCGGTCTTTGCCGCGACCGCGGTCGTCTTCTATGACCGCGTGGGCCCACGATTACTGGGCCGGTTGGCGGGCGCCAAGGTTGACAAAGCTTACTCAGAGGATCCCCCGATCAAGGAGATCACCGACCCTTCAGTGGCGAGTGACGAAAAGAATAATCAGGAAGTCTATCGGGCCATGAGCCCCGGGGTCGTCAACATCACCTCGACCGTTTATGTTCAGGACTGGTTCAATGTCTATCCCAAAGAGGGCACCGGTTCGGGGTCGATTCTCAATAAAGACGGCCACATCCTGACCAACTATCACGTCATTCAGGGAGCCGAGAAGCTGGAAGTGACGCTCTCGAACAAGCACAATTTTCCGGCGAAAGTCCTCGGTTTCGATTCCGACAACGATCTGGCTGTGATCAAGATCGAGGCTCCGGCTGCCGAGCTGGCTACCGTCCCGCTGGGCAGCTCGAAAGATGTCTTCGTCGGTCAGAAGGTCCTGGCCATCGGCAATCCGTTCGGACTGGACCGGACCCTGACGACCGGGATCGTCTCGGGCGTCTCCCGTCCGCTTCGTTCGGAGTTCACGAATCGTTTGATCGAGGGGGTGATCCAGACCGATGCCGCCATCAATCCCGGCAATTCGGGCGGACCGCTGCTGAACTCGCGCGGACAGATGATCGGGATCAACACCATGATCTATAGTCCTTCGGGCGGCTCGGTCGGCATCGGCTTTGCGGTTCCGGTCGATACCGCCAAACGGGTGGTCAACGACATCTTGCAGTATGGCCGGGTGCGGAAACCGAAACTCGGGATCTCGCCGATCCCCTTGAGCGCGCGTCTCTCGGAGGTCCTGGAACTGCCGGTCAGCGAGGGCTTGCTGGTGGCCGAAGTGGTCCCGGGCGGCTCCGCCGACAAGGCCGGGATTCACGGAGCGACCGAAAAGGTTCAGATCGCTCAATACATCATTCCGGTGGGCGGCGATATCATCATCGGCGCGGACGGGCAACCGATCAAAGGGCCGGATGATCTGGATCGGATCCTCAACAGCAAGAATATCGGTGATCAAGTCAAGATCGAAGTCATGCGCGGCAAGAAGAAGCTGGCCCTGGACGTTCAGCTTACCGAATTGCCTCCCTCACGACGGAGGGGAGTCTAACAAAGTCTAGAGAAGTCTAGAGAAGTCAAACCCCCATACCTGACTCATCGAGTTCGGTATGGGGTTTCTCGTTAGGGATAAGTTCTTCGACTTTTATAGACTTCTTTTACTTCGCTTTGAATGAACGGGCGATCGAATCGGTCTGGTTTCTGAGAGTCGACAGCGTATTTCTCCGGCCGGTGAAGCGCAGGACGAAGACCTTATCGTCGGCTACTCGCAGGTAATAATTGCGGCCCGTGAACGGTTGGCCGGCGACATTTTTGAAATCGTAGGAGAGCAGCGCCCCGGTTCGCCCCTCGCTGATGATGAAATTTTCGAGCGCGAGCTTGTCATAACCGGGCACGAAGCGGACCGTCTGATCTTCATCCTTTTTGGCGAAGTCCAGAGGCGTCACCTTATCGTCAAGGCCTTCGCCGCGGCGGACTTTGAGCGCCCCATACTCGCGGATTTTGAAGACGATATTGACCTCATTGCGTCCCATACTGTCCTGGCTGACGACGGCTATCCATCCCGTCGGCAGGGTCAGGGTGTACTGACCGTCGGGGTCGTCAAAGACCTCCTGAGCGAGCGCGGAGGCGGAGAGCAGAACCATCAGTAGGGTAATAATTGGAGCGAAGAGGACTTGGCGAATCAAGGTGTATTCTCCTTCCAGTTAATCTTACTGCGCGAAGCTTCGTCGATCATGACGCCCAGATTTTTGCCTCCGAGAGCCTGAACGATGGTTTCCCGCTGACTTGTAATCAGACGGTCGACGCCGCTTTCAGCGGCCGAGATCATTTCATCCATCTGCGCGCGGCTGAACGCCTCGGTCTCGGCGGTCCCCTGGATCTCGACAAAACGGCCGTCGCCGGTCCGGACGATATTCATATCGACCTCGGCGGCGGAATCTTCGCTGTAGTCGAGATCGAGCAGCACCCGCTGGCCGACGATCCCGACGCTGACGGCCGCAATGTAGTCGCGCAACACCGGACGATCGAATTTGCCTGATTCCCGCAATTTATTCAAGGCCAGCGCCATCGCCACAAACCCGCCGGTGATCGAGGCCGTTCGCGTGCCGCCGTCGGCCTGAATCACGTCGCAATCGATGGTCAGGGTGCGCTCGCCGAGGGCCGTCATCTCGATCACCGATCGTAGACTGCGGCCGATCAATCGCTGGATTTCGTGAGTTCGCCCGGACGGGCCGCCGCGGCCGATCTCGCGTTGCGTGCGGACCTCCGTCGCGCGGGGCAACATCGCGTATTCAGCCGTCACCCAGCCCTGACCCTTGCCCTTCAGGAACTGCGGCACTCGTTCTTCGACCGTGGCGGTGCAGATGATCCGGGTCTGGCCGATTTCGACCAGGACCGAACCTTCGGCGTACTTCGTGTAACCGGTGGTCATCTTCACCGGACGCAAATCGGCTGGGCGGCGCCCGTCTCTTCGCGGAGCTGCCAGCAATGATGATGGCTCAGTTGGTTTGTAATTTGTCATATCCCCATACCTCCACCGCCTCCAAGTGCCCGGGCGGTTCTCCTAAAATCCTCTCTGCGATGCGATGAAAACGCTTGGCCGCATCGGTCACAAAAAACTGATAAGTGGCGGACTCGCCGGTCTGATTCAACAACCCTTCTCTTTCGAGCACTTGCGCGGTCTCTTCCGCCGTGGCTTCGGCCGAATCGACCAGGGTCACCGACTCTCCCATCGTCTCGCGGATCACCCGTTTGAGCAAAGGGTAATGCGTGCAGGCCAGGACCAGGGTGTCGATGTTCAGCTCGCGGAGCGGCGCCAGGTACTGGGCGGCCGCCAGACGGGCCATCGGCGAATCGGTCTCGCCCTCTTCGACCAGCGGGACGAAGAGCGGACAGGCCTGCGAAAAGACCTCGACCGACCGGGCTTCGGACGATTCATGGATCGCGCGTTCGTAGGCTCCGCTCTCCACCGTCGCCTCGGTGGCGATCACGCCGATCCGGCCGGAGCTCGTCACCCGCGCGGCCAGGCGGGCCCCGGGCCCGATCACGCTCAGGAGCGGGCAGTTGAGTTCCCGCCGCAATCTCTCGCGCGCCATCGCCGAGGCCGTGTTGCAGGCGACGACGATCATCTTGACGCCCTTCTCCACCAGAAACGCCGTATCTTCCAGCGCGTAGCGTTCGATGGTCGTTCTCGACTTGGTTCCGTAAGGGACCCGCGCCGTGTCGCCCAGATAGATCACGCTTTCAGCAGGCAAGCGGCGCCGCACCGCGCGCAGCACGGTCAAGCCACCAACTCCAGAATCGAAAATGCCAATAGGAAGCGACTTCATTACCAGGAGGGATCAATGAATCTCAAATAGATAATAGAATACCGAATCTCTCTACTGTTTAGGAGGGAAATGGAGGTGGAGAGAATCGAACTCTCGTCTGGCAGCCATCCACGAAGGAATCTACATACTTAGCCGCTTCGCTTTGATTTCACCCTGACGCGGTAGCAGAAGCGGCGAAGAACCACGTCAAGGCTATGCCAGAAAAGTTTCGCTCTCCGGTTCTGACCTGCGCCGGATCGCTATCCTGCTGATCGACGCTCGACCTCGCGCACACAGGCGATACGCGAGCGAACGGGCAGTTGAACTAGTTATTAACTAGGCTGCCATTGCGAGTTCATTGTTCGCAATTAAAGGTTTGCCTGCAGTTAACGGGTTACAAGCTTCCCGGTATGCATCCGTCGCTTCAGGTCTTCCATCGAATCCAAATACATCCCCATCGAAGGTTTACACCTGGTTGCGAACATCATAGAGTTTACGCGGGTGATTTGAATGATGTCAACAGGTACTGATTCATTGAT
>DATEFT010001033.1:0-9924 GCA_035280505.1 Blastocatellia bacterium
CCGGGGCCTCCGCCGCCGGTTGGGCGGCGTGGGCCGGAGTGGGCAGCGAACCATGCGGCGCATAGAGCAACAGCGCCTGCGTGTCGTCGCTGTCGCGGATCGAGAGCGAGAAGGTGCCGACCCAGGCCAGATCGCCCACGATCGTCGCCAGTCGCGACTCCTGGCCGCTCAGGTCGAGATGGGTGATCTCCCCGAAGGTGAGCGGCGCCGGCGCGGTTTTGCTGAAACGGGCGGCCGCGTTCGAGAGCGTGGCCGAGATCAGCGCCCGGACGCCGGGCTTGAGCGCTCCGTCTCCGGGCTGTTTGATCAGGCGTTCGACGCTGTCGCTGTCATCGCTCTTGAACAGGCAGATCGTGACTCCCGGGAGCGAGCCGGAACAATTGGAGATGAAACCGGACGACCAGGTGGCGGCGACCGCCAGCGCCGAGCCGAGCCCTTCACCGCTCACTTCGCGGAGCGCCAGCAGGCCGAGCGACGAGGGACGACCGAGCAACGAGGGGGCGGCTTCGCCCCAGGCGTCGCAGAAGGCCATGATCAGTTGTTTCTCGGTCGAATCGCTCATTTGTCGGTATTGACCTTGGTCCTGAGATGGACGGCCGTGCGGCGGTCATTGGCCACCAGGTCGCCCTGAAACTTCACCATCCCGCCGATGCTGACGGCCACCGGTTGATCGGTTCGGTGGTCCAGTTGCAGCACGTCGCCGGGGGCCAGGCGAAAGAGATCGTCCATGGTCACGGTCGTGCCGCGCAACTCCGCGCAGATCGGAAAGACGACCTTCGAGAGGGTATCGAGCAGCGCCCGGGTCTGCCGCGGCGCCACTTCGCGGCTGCGCGAATAGGACGATTGATTGAACCGCTGGATGATCGGCTCCAGGATGATGGCCGGAATGCAGAGGCTCATCATGCCCTGGATGTCGCTGATCCGGACGTGGAAGACGATCGAGATCACGACCTCGTTCGGGGCCACGATCTGGAGCAGTTGCGGGCGCGTTTCGCGCCCCACGATCTGCAGGTCGAGTTCGATCAGCGGTTTCCAGGCCTCGCGCAGGTCGTCGGAGACGATCTTGAGAAACCCCTCGAGGATCTTCTGCTCGATCTCGGTTACGGGGCGCTGGTTGGACAGCGGCTGGCCGGCGCCGCCCAGCATCCGGTCGATGATCGGGAACGCGACCGAAGGATTCAACTCCAGCACCGCCACGCCCTGCAGCGGATGCATGGCCAGCGTGAAGATGGCGGTCGGATCCGGCAATCCGTAGAGGTACTCGACATAGGCTTGCTGTTCGACCGAGATCAGCGTAACCTCCGAGATCGTCCGCAGAAAGATCGGCAGACTCGATGAGAGGCTGTGCGAAAACATATCGTGCAGCAAGTAGAGCGATCGCACCTGCTCTTTGGAGACCCGGTCCGGCCGCCGAAAGTTGTAGGGGACGATTCGGCGCCGCTTGTCCGTGCTGGCGCCCGGCGGGGCGCCGGAACCGGAGCTTCCGCTGTTGTCCAGCAGCGCGGACATCTCTTCATCTGTGACTAACGGGTTGGCCGGCATCTGGTCCGTTCCGCTCTCTTCGCTAATTGACGGCGAGCGCGGCGCGCAGCCGCAAGACCGCCTGGGTGTGGAGCTGTGAGACCCGCGATTCGGTGATCCCGAGCACCGCGCCCACCTCTTTCATGGTCAATTCTTCGAGATAGTAGAGAGCCATGACCTGGCGTTCACGTTCGGGCAGCCGGTCGATGGCCCGGGTCAACCGGGAACGCATCTCCGCGCGTTCGTAGATCGCCAGCGGGCCTCGCGACGCGTCGTCCGGAATCTGCAGCGCCTGGTGCTCGTCGTCCTCATCGCCCCATTCCAACCCGAGGATGGTCAATCCCCGCAAGTCGTTCAGCAGCGTATGGAACTCGGCGATGGTGATGCCGAGCCGGGCCACCACCTCTTCTTCTTCGGCCGGCCGGCCGCGTTCCCGTTCGATCTGGCGATAGGCGGCTTCGACCTCGCGCGCCCGCTGGCGCATCGAGCGCGGCGCCCAGTCGAGCGACCGCAGGCTGTCGAGCATGGCGCCCCGCACCCGCATCTCAGCATAAGTTTTGAATTGCACACCTCGCTCCGGGTCGAATTTGTCGACCGCGTCCAGCAGCCCCAGCACTCCGGCTCCGATCAGGTCTTCGCGATCTACGGACGGCGGCAGCTTGGCGGCCAGGCGGTCGGCAATAAATTTGACCTGCGGTAGATGCGCCTCGACGAGCGCATCTCGGTCGATAGCCGCGCCCCGATAAGTTCGGGCCGCGGCGCGTGAATTGGCGGAATAGGTCGTATAGGTCCTCTTTAACGGCATCATGGGTACAACTATCGGTTTAGTGACAGCTATTGATTGGGGGAGCGACGAGCGTGGACCAGAATGACTGGTCGGGTCTGTGGACGGCCGGCATCCGATCCGAGAGTTGATCGAGATGCTTGGCGATCAGGCGGAGCGCGCGGCTGGCGGGAGTGGTCGGCGCGTATCTGACCACCGGCACCTGCTCTCGCACGGCTTCGGCCAGTTCGGCATCGCGGGGGATGGTGCCCAGATGCGACAACCGGCGGTCGAGAAACCGCGTGGCCGCCGCCTGCAACTGCGCGAAGATTCTCTCGGCATCGCCCACTCCGACCACGTCGTTGACGATGATCCAGATCGGTTTGGACGGCGTCTGCTGGTGGAGGACCTTGATCATGGCGTAGGCATCCACGACCGAGGTCGGATCGGGGGTGGTGATGACGATCACTTCATCGGCGGCGCGCAGGACTCCGGTCACGTTCTCGGCGATCCCGGCGGCGGTGTCGATGATCATGTAGTCGGCTTCGGACTCGATCTCCTGCAACTCGGTGACCAGTTGCGTGTGTTGGGCCTGGGAGAGGTTGGCGAGCTCTTCGATGCCGCTGCCTCCCGGGATCAGGCGCAGGCCGTGATCGACCTCGATCACCACCTCTTTGAGCGCGCGATGCCCCGAGATGACGTGCCCCAGATGGTATTGTGGGTTGAGGCCGAGCAGGACGTCGGCATTCGCCAGCGCCAGATCGGCGTCCAGTAACGAGACGCTCCGGCCGAGCGCGGCCAGTTCGAGCGAGACATTGACCGCGACATTCGATTTACCGACTCCGCCCTTGCCGCTGGTGATGGCCAGCGAACGGGTGCGAGGCGCCGGCTGGCGAGCCGGGGAGACGGCGCCGGTCGACGTGACCGTGTTGGTTTGATTGCCGTAAATCGCAGCCATCAGGCGCAGCGTGCTAGCTTGATTGATCATATAAGTGCCATCCGATTACTTGAGCCTGGAGAAGTCTGGAGGCGCCCGTTTTTCGTAAAGATCATCGTCACTCGAACCTCTTCTGGACTTCTCTAGACTTCTCTAGACTTCCCTAGACTTCTCTAGACTTCTTTTCGTACCACGTGGTTGGCGAAGGTCGACGCGGTGGCCCGCTCCAGGTCCTCGGGGACGCGTTGACCGGCGGAGAGATAGATCAGCGGCAGATCCGCTTCGGCGGCCACGCCCACGGCCGCTCCCGGCTGCACGGTCTCATCGAGCTTGGTCAGCACCAGCCGATTGGCTCCGTAGAGCGCGAACTTGTTGGTGGCGAGCTGGGCATCGGCCGGATGCGTGGTCGCCGGCAGCACCAGGCACTTGAGCAGCGTTTCATTTCCGCGCAGGTAGTCGGCCAGGTCCAGTTGGTCGGCCAGGTCATGCGGGCTGCGGCCGGTGGTGTCGATGAGGAGGGTGGCCTCTCCCGCAAAGCGCTGCGTGAGGGCATCCAGCTCCACGACCGAGCGGGCCACGTGGCACCCGGCGCCGATGATCTCGGCATAGGTCTTCAACTGTTCGACGGCCGCGATGCGATAGGTGTCGAGCGTGATCAACTCGACCCGGCGCCGGGCGCGGAGCGCGATGCGCGCCGCCAGCTTGGCGATGGTCGTCGTCTTGCCCACGCCGGTCGGGCCGATGAAGGCCGCCATGGCGTTGGCCGCCAGGGGCGCTTCGGCAAACGGCACCCACTCCGGCAGCATCTCGGCCAGCATCTCGCGGATCAGGGTTTTGAAGTCGCGGGGTTCCTGCGTCTCGGGGATGGTCACTCTTTGGATGGCTTGATGGGCCAACGCCGGCGCCAGGCCCACCGCCGTCAGCTCCAGATAGGTCTCGTACTGAATGGAATTGTAGGTCGCCGGATCGGTCAGACCCGCCAGGCTCGCCTGACCCAGGGGGCCGGCGGCGAAGGTTCTCATCTCTTCGCGGACCGCCGACCTGGAGGCGAACGCCTCGATCGAAAATTTCACCTCTCGCAACTCGGCCCGCAGCCGCAGCAACTCGTGGTTGCTGCCGTGGCGTTGAGCGGAGGCCGGACCCGGGCCCACCGTCCCGCACTCTCGGTCGTTGACCGGCGATCGCTGGCTGGAGTGGCGATGCACGATCCGGGGCGCGGTCTCGGCCAGTTCGACGCCCTGAACCCGCGTCGCCGGGGTCGCCGGAATGGGCGGAGCCGGGGGCGGGGGCAGGGGCAGCTCCAGACCGGTCTTGGTGGTCTCCGGCGTCTGGTTGGCGTAGGTGCGGGCGGCCAGCGCGGCGAAGGTGGCGGACGACGTCACCGCGGACTCGACCTCGGCCAGCGCGGGGGTTGCCGAACTATCATCTCTCAGGCTGAGTTTTTTGATGCTGCCGAGCCGCACCTTGGTCGCTCCCGCGGCCTTGACCGGCGGTTTCGAACTGGGGGCCACCCGGACCTCGATCAGATCCCGGGCGCCGACGCCGAAGAGGCCGCCGGCGCGCACCTGCTTGGTCTCGAGCACCAGCGCGTCCTCGCCCAGCTCCCGTTTGATTTGTAACAACGCCTCGCGCAAGCTGGCGGCTCGATAGCTTTTAGTCTTCATAACTCAGCCTTCGATTTCCGGTTTTCAGTTTTAGTTTTTCCTCTTCGTTCAAAGATCCAGAAACTGAAAACTTTTAGCTCACTGTCCCGATGGAGACGAGTCGCACGTTCGGTGCGATCTCACCGTGAGAGATCACTGCCAAATCTGGCAAGAATCGTTCCGTAAGTTTGCGCAGGTGCGGCCGGACCGCGGCGGAGCAGAGAATGACCGGTTGAGAGAGCACCGCGGCCTGAATGGAGGCCTCGATCTTCTCGAGCAGGGCGCGGCCGAATTCCGGTTCAATTGCTTGTGTTTGAACGCCTCCGAGGAGCCCGAAGCGTTCGGCGAACTGTCGTTCCATTCGCGGGTCGAGGGTCAGGACGGTCAGCTCTCCGGATTCGCTGGCGAGCCCCGAACAGATGGTTCGGGCGAGCGCGGCGCGGGCCGCTTCCGTCAAGGCATTGGCATCTCGCGTCAGGCTTCCGGCATCGGCGACGACTTCGAGAATGGTGGCGAGATCGCGAATCGGGACCCGTTCGCGCAGGAGGTTCTGTAGTATTCGTTGCACTTCGCCGAGAGTCAGGACCTTGGGCGTGGCCTCCTCGACGGTCTTGGGATGGGTCTCGGCCAGCGCGTCGAGCAGGGCGCGGGTCTCCTGCCGTCCGAGCAGTTCCGGAGAGTAACGCTTGATGACTTCGGAGAGGTGGGTGCAGACGACCGTCGCCGGATCGACGACGGTATATCCGGCCGCCATGGCCCGGTCCCGCGAATCGTTGTTGCGGATCCAGACGGCGGGCATGCCGAAGGCCGGATCGGTGGTCGCGATGCCGTCGATCTTCTCGCGGACGGCGCCGGAATCGATCGCCAGGAAGCCTTCCGTGTAGAGTTCTCCCCGCGCCACTCGTTCGCCTTTGAGCAGGATCGCATATTCGCGGGGCGTCAGTTGCAGGTTGTCGGTGACGTGCACCGGCGGCACGATGATCCCCAGGTGGAGCGCGATCTGGCGGCGGATCTCGCGTACCCGGGCGAGGAAGGAGTCGCCCGAACTGACCAGCGGGATCAATCCGTAACCGACCTCCAGCGCCAGGGCGTCGAGTTTGAGGAGCGATTCGATCTTCTCCGGTTGCTCGGGCGGCCGCACCGGTTCCTCGGCTCGCGTGGTGGCCTGGGCTTCGGCCAGCAGTTGCTGTTGCTGGGCCAGGTACCCGGCCCCGGCGGCCCCGGCGGCCAGTAGCAGAAAGGCCAGGTGCGGCATGCCCGGCAGGATTCCGAGGACCCCGAGGACTCCGGACGCGATCATCAGCGGGCGGGGATTGAGCAGGAGTTGCGACGACATCTCCTGGCCCATGCTCTCCTCCGACTCGGCCCGCGTCGTGATCAGCGCGGCCGCCACCGAGACGAAGAGCGAGGGGATGGCCGCCGCCACGCCGTCACCGACCGTCAAAATCGTGTAGGTCTTGAGCGCGTCGGTGAACGCCATGCTGTGTTGCAGGACGCCGATGGCGAATCCCGCGACGATGTTGATGACCGTGATCAGGATGGAGGCGACCGCGTCGCGCTGGGTGAAGCGAATGGCGCCGTCCATCGCGCCGTGAAACTCCGCCGCCTGGCCGATCTCGGCGCGGCGGCGCTTGGCTTCGTGTTCGTCGATGATGCCGGCGGAGAGGTCCGCGTCCACCGCCATCTGCTTGCCGGGCATGGCGTCCAGGGTGAACCGGGCCGTCACCTCCGAGGTCCGCACCGCGCCGTGGTTGACGACCAGGAATTGAATCGCCAGCAGGATCAGGAAGATGACCACCCCCACGACATAGTTGCCGCCGATCACGAATTCGCCGAAGGCTTTGATCACGTCGCCCGCGGCGTGCGCCCCCATCTCGCCGCGAGTCAGGATCAACCGCGAGGTCGCCACGTTCAACGCCAGACGATAGAGCGTCGTCAACAGCAGCAGGCTGGGGAACGAGGTGAATTTGACCGGCTGCAGGATGTAGATCGAGACCAGCAGCACCACCACCGAGAGCATCAGGTTGACGCTGATCAGCACGTCGAGCAGGATCGGCGGCAGCGGCACCAGCAGGACCATCAGAATTACCACCGCCGCGACCGGCACCGCCAGGTGCGAATGGCGCCCGGCCGTCTTGAGCAAGCGATCTGCAGTCGTATTTACCAATCAGAGAATTCCTTACTAATAAATGTCATGAATCTGACGGAAGGGATGACCGGTCAACCGGGGGACTGCAATCTCAATGCCAGTCCCGCGACAAATAGTTATCGCTTTACTCGCGGATGGAGGCGCATTTCGGGGCGTTGCTGAGGTAAACTTAAGGATGGTGCCTCGAGAAACTTCAACCAGATTTTGTGACTCGATGGAGCTGGACTATGGCAGAGCGACCCGACCAGATTCCCTTTCCGGATCCGGAGTTCGTCGATAACCCGGAGCCGCGTTGCCCGTGCGTGCTGTTGCTGGATACTTCAGGCTCGATGAATGAGGCCCGGCCGGTCTCGCAGCATCTCTCTCCGGTCGAGAAGCTCTTGCAGGAGCTGCCGGCGCTGCGACCGGTTCATCCGATCGACGAATTGAACGCCGGGCTGGCGGTCTTCAAACGGGGCTTGATGGCCGATGAGCTGGCGGTCAAGCGCGTGGAACTGGCGATCATCACTTTCGGTCCGGTTCGGAGACGGACCGATTTCCAGACCCCGGATCTCTTTCATCCGCCGATCCTGACCGCCGGGGGCGAGACTCCGATGGGCCAGGCGATCGAGAAGGCCATCGACCTCGTCAAAGATCGCAAAGCCAGCTATCGGCAGAACGGAATCTCCTACTATCGTCCCTGGATCTTTCTGGTCAGCGACGGCGAGCCGACCGACGATTGGCGCCGCGCCGCCGAACTGGTGCGAGCCGGCGAACAGGCCAGGGCCTTCGCCTTCTTTGCGGTCGGGGTCGAGAGCGCCAATTTCGAGATTCTCGGCCGAATCTCGGTCCGCCAACCGCTCACCCTCAACGGGCTCCGCTTTCGCGAGATGTTCATGTGGCTCTCATCTTCGCTCAGCTCAGTCTCGCGATCCAGGACGGACGACGAGGTGCCGCTGGTCAATCCGGTGACTCCGGACGGCTGGGCCTCGATCTGATTTGAGATTTGAGCATGTGGCAATACGTCTTCTCATCAGTGGCCGGAACCGCGCATGCGAAGGCCTCCTTGCCGGTTCAAGACGCCTGCCGGGCCGAGGTCGTCACCGATGCCCGGGGAGCCGAGGTGTTGATCGCGGTGGCTTCCGACGGAGCCGGCAGCGCCGCCCACGGGCGGACCGGCTCGAAGCTGGCCTGTGAGCTCCTGGCCGATGAGGTCCGGGCTCACTTGGCCGAAGGAGGAGATTGCGCCCGGTTGGCCGGCGGCTTCATCGAAGACTGGGTGGTCAAGTATCAACGGCTGATCGCCCGCGACCTGGGCGGAGACGGCCCGGAGCGGCAGGACTTCGCATGCACCCTGGTGGCTGCGGTCGTGGAGCGCGAGCAGGCGGCCTATTTTCAGATCGGTGACGGCGCGATCGTCGCCTCGAGCCGGGATGCGAGAGACGATTATCAGTGTGTCTGCTGGCCGCAGCGAGGGGAGTACGCCAATACCACCAATTTTCTGACCGACCTCGACGCGGCGGACAAGATCTTTCGCCAGTTGCAGCCCGCCGCGATCGAGGAGCTGGCGCTCTTCACCGACGGCCTTCAGAGCCTGGTGCTCAACTACCGGACGCGGTCGGCGCATCTGCCGTTCTTCGCGCCGCTCTTCGCCTGGCTGCGTTCGTGCCGCGAGGGCCACTCGCCGGAGCTTTCGAATGCCCTGGCCGGCTACCTCGATTCGGAGAAGATCAATGCTCGGACTGATGACGACAAAACCCTGATCCTGGCAACCAGAAGAAGTCTAGAAAAGTCTAGGGAAGTCTAGAGAAGTCAAAACCGGTCCCGCTTCCGACTTCTGCAGACTTCTCGAGATCTCTCCCGACTTTTCTAGACTTTTCTAGACTTTTCCAGACTTCTTTATTCTATGCTTTATCGTTCGCAAACCGAGATTGTTCGACTGGGGCGGAAGATCGGCGTCGGCGGCGAGGGAGAAGTGTATGAGGTACGCGGGCAGAGCCGGCTCGTGGCGAAGATCTATTCGACGCCGCCGCCGGTCGAGAAGGCCGAAAAACTGTTGCTGCTGGCCGGTCTCAACAGCGAGCGGTTGGCGGGATTGGCTGCCTGGCCGCTCGACGTGCTGCGTGACGCTCCCGACGGTCAGGTCGTCGGATTCCTCATGAACCGGATCGGTCAGGCGGAAGAGGTGCATGCCCTGCACAGCCCCCGGAGCCGGTTGCAGAAGTTTCCCGAAGCCTCCTGGGCGTTTCTGATCCATGTCGCCGCCAACTTCGCGCGAGCCGTGACGACGATTCACGAACACGGTTTTGTGATCGGCGACGTCAATCCGAAAAATACCCTGGTCACGAGACAGGCCACGGTCTTTCTGCTCGATTGCGACAGCTTTCAGGTTTCGAGCGGCGGCCGGACCTTTCGGTGCGAGGGCGGCTTTCCCGAATATACTCCGCCGGAGTTGCAGGGAGGCTCGTTGAGAGAGCGCGACCGCGTTCGGGAACACGACTATTTCGGTCTGGCGGTGGTCATCTTTCAGTTGCTCTTTCTGGGCCGGCATCCGTTCTCGGGCCGATTTCTGGGGGCCGAAGAGATGTCGTTGGATCGGTCGATCCGGGAGCGGCGTTTTGCTTACGGCTCCGACGCCGAATCGCGCCGGATGAGCCCTCCGCCCGGCACGCTCGCCCTGGAGGCGGTTCCCCCGGCGGTCGCCGAACTGTTCCGCCGGGCCTTCCTCGCGACCTCGGCCGCGGAGCGGCCTCAACCGGATGAATGGGTCGCCCACCTCGAGGCGCTCGCGAAATCGCTCCGGCGCTGCCAGTTGCACAGCGGCCATCTCTATTACGAAGAGCTGCCGGACTGTCCGTGGTGTGAGCTGGAGACCTACACCGGCGGGCT
Source organism: Blastocatellia bacterium (assembly GCA_035280505.1). GTDB lineage: Bacteria > Acidobacteriota > Blastocatellia > RBC074 > RBC074 > JAKEHZ01. The sequence continues at coordinate 9,882 of DATEFT010001033.1, forward strand.
CAAGCTCTTCAATTTCCTGCTGGGCGGAGCCGATCAGGAGCGG
>DATEFT010001034.1:0-4929 GCA_035280505.1 Blastocatellia bacterium
TTTCACGGCCCGGCTGATCAAGTACCTGATCGCGCACGGGCGTCATATCGAATCGTATCTCTCGCTCTATTACAGTCCGAACACGCATCTGACCGGCGAAGCCCTGGGGCTCTTCTATCTGGGAGCATCGCTGCCGGAACTGCGCCGCTCGAGAGCGTGGCGCGAGACCGGTCTGCGGATCCTGCTCGAGCAGCTCCCGCTGCAGGTGCGTGAGGATGGGGTCTACTTCGAGCAGACCTCCTACTATCACCGGTACACGACCGATTTCTACACCCATCTCTGGGTGCTGGCTCACGCGGGCGGCCTCGAGCTGCCGGGCGGAGCCGGAGACCGGCTGCGGCTGCTCTTCGAACATCTGATGTGGATTACCAGGCCCGACGGCAGTTCGCCGCTCTTCGGAGACGACGATGGCGGGCGCTTGATCACCCTGGGCCATCGGGCTCCGAACGATTTTCGCGGCACCTTGGCCGCCGGCGCCGCGCTCTTTCGGCGAGCCGATTGGAAATTTGTCGCCGGCGACGCCGGCGCCGACCTCCTGTGGTTGCTGGGTCCGGAGGGGCTGGCCGATTACGATCGGCTCGCCGCTCAACCTCCGTCGGAGAAGGCCCGCGCCTTCGCCACGAGCGGCTATTTCGTGATGCGCGACGGATGGTCGCGGGATTCGAGCTACCTGTTGATCGATTGCGGGCCGCACGGGGCGCCGATCGGCTGCGGGCACGCTCATGCGGATGCGCTGGCGATAGAATTCGCCGCCGGCGGTCACCTCTGGTTAGTAGACCCCGGCACCTTCGTTTACGACGCCGATCTGAAGCGAAGGGATGATTTTCGCTCGACCTCCGCTCACAACACGGTGACGGTCGACGGCCGGTCGCAGTCGGTACCGGCCGGGCCGTTCTCGTGGAATCAGATCGCGGAGTGCCGGCTCGGCGAGTTCAGCTTTGAAGAGCGGGCCGGATCGGTGGCCGGGTACTTTGAAGGCCGCCACCACGGTTACCAGCGGTTGAACGATCCGGTCACCCACACGCGCGCCGTGCTCTTCGTCGCGGCCGAGCCGCAGCATTCTCGCCCGGCCTTCCTGGTGGTGTACGATACCTTCAGTGCCCGCGATCAGCATCAGTATGTGATCAACTTCCATCTCCCGGCTGCCTGCCGGGCCGCGGCGAACGGCGCTCACGCACAGGTGATCGAGCCCGGCGGCGGAGTCTTGACGATGGCGGGTCTCGCGAAGGGAGAGCTGCGAGCGCAAGTGAGGGAAGGTTGGGTCTCGACCTGCTATGCCCAATCTGCCGCGGCGCCCGTGGTCGTCTTCGAGGCCGAGGGAACCGGACCCCAGGAATTCGTCACTTTAATCTATCCGGACCAACCAACTCGCATGGTCGAATTGGAACAATTATTAATGCGGCACTTGCAGGCCGGCGATCTACAGCAATTATTCAAGTTTTTACTCTCCGGCAAGGGAGACAGCACAGGAGAAATGACTCGGTGAAGATAGTTAACGTGGTGGGCGCACGCCCGAACTTCATGAAGATGGCCCCGATCATTGCCGCAATCAGCCGGCATGAGCGCCCGGCCTCGCAGGTCCTGGTTCATACGGGCCAGCATTACGACGACGCGATGTCGGCCTCTTTCTTCCGCGATCTGGGGATGCCGGAGCCAGATCTCAATCTGGAAGTGGGGTCGGGGACTCATACGCAACAGACGGCGCGGGTCATGCTCGCTTTTGAGCAGGTCGTGGTCGATGAGCGGCCGGATTGGGTGGTGGTGGTGGGCGATGTCAACTCGACCATGGCCTGCACGCTGGTCGCCGCCAAATTATCGGTCCGGGTGGCGCACGTCGAGGCCGGCCTGCGCAGTTTCGACCGGACCATGCCCGAAGAGATCAACCGCCTGGTGACCGACCAACTGGCGGATCTGCTGCTGACGCCGAGCCCCGACGCGGATGAGAATCTGCTGCGCGAGGGCGTGGATCCGCGGCGAATCCTGCGGGTCGGCAACGTCATGATCGATACGCTCTTCCGGCAACTCGAGACGGCCCGAAACTCATCTATTCTCGACGAGCTGGCGCTGAGCCCGGGCGGTTTTGCCGTCCTGACCCTGCACCGGCCGTCCAACGTCGACGAGCCCGAGTCGTTGCGCCGCCTGCTGGGCGCGCTCGGCGAGATCGCGCGTCAGATTCCGATCGTCTTCCCGGCCCATCCGCGGACCCGGGGCCGGATTCAAGAGTTCGGCCTGACGGTACCTGACGGAGTGCGGGTGATGGCTCCGCTCGGCTATCTCGACTTCCTGCGGCTCTGGAGCCAGTCGCGGCTGGTCATGACCGATTCCGGAGGATTGCAGGAGGAGACGACGGCGCTGGGGATCCCCTGTCTGACGCTGCGCGAGAATACGGAACGCCCGATCACCATCGAACAGGGGACCAATCGTCTGGTGGGCTGCGATCCGGCCCGGATCCTGGAGGCCGCCAATCAGGCCCTGGCCCAGGGGGCGGGGAACTCGGCCCGGATTCCGGAACTTTGGGACGGCCACACGGCGGAGCGGATCGCCGACGCCCTCTTCGCGCGGGCCGGGCAGACCGTCAGCGCCGATCAGTTGTCGGCTCATGTCTAAGCTTTGAGATTCGAGATTTAAGAAGGAGTGCGTTATGTGTGGCATTTGTGGCATGGTCACCCCAAGACAGTCGAACCGCAGGGTTGAGATGTCTCAGCTCGTCCGCATGCGCGATGTGATGGAACATCGCGGGCCGGACGACGCCGGGTACTATCTGCGCGAAGGGGTCGGGTTAGGCCATCGGCGGTTGTCGATCGTGGATGTGGGCGGAGGTCACCAGCCCATGGCCAATGAAGACAACACGATCTGGATCGCCTTCAACGGCGAGATCTATAATCATCAAAATCTGCGTCCCATGCTGGAGGCGAGCGGGCATCAGTATCGCAGCAATTGCGATACTGAGACGATCGTCCATCTCTATGAAGAACGCGGCGAACGCGGAGTGGTGGCGCTCAGCGGCATGTTCGCCTTCGCCATCTGGGACGAGAACCAGAATCAGCTCCTGCTCGCCCGCGATCGGCTGGGGATCAAGCCGCTCTATTACACCCTCACCGACGACGGCTCGTTATTTTTCGCCTCCGAGATCAAGTCGCTGCTGGCTTCGAGCGCCGTCAAACCGGTCCTCAATCTCAAAGCGCTGCCCGACTACATGGCCAACAAGGCGACCTCCGGGGAGGAGACGCTCTTCCTCGGCGTCAAGCGCCTGTTGCCGGGCCATACCCTGGTCTGGCAGAACGGCCGGATCCAGATCACCAAGTATTGGGATGTCAGCTTCGATCGCTGGGCGAACGAATCGCACCGTCGCGACGAAGATTACATCGCCGAATGGAGAGAGATCTTCCGAGAGGCGGTCCGCTCGCACCTGATGGCCGATGTGCCGCTCGGCATGTTCCTGTCCGGCGGGATCGATTCGTCGGCGATCGCCGCGATGATGAGTGGCATGGTTCGGGATCCGATCAAGACCTTCTCCGTGGCCTTCGCCGAGGGCGAGGCCAATGAGTTGAACTATGCGCGGATGGTGGCCCGCGCCTTCAATACCGACCATCACGAGATCGTGGTCAGCCCGGAGGAGTTCTTCGCCTCCCTGCCCAAGTTGATCTGGCATGAAGACGAGCCGCTCGCGCACGATTCGAGCGTGCCGCTCTACTTCGTTTCGCATCTCGCCGCCAAGCACGTCAAGGTCGTGCTCAGCGGTGAAGGCAGCGATGAGTTGATGGCGGGCTATTACCGATATCGGAAGACGGTCTATAACCTGGCGCTCGGCGAACGTTATTACGGTTGGACCAGCAAATCGATGCGGCATCTGCTGCAACGCGGTCTCCGGCAATCCCTGAACGGTTCGCGCCTCGGCAATAAACTGGAGCGGACGTTTCTCTTTCTCCCGGCGAGCGTCGAGAGCCTCTATTTCGAGAATTTCGCGGTCTTTCCCGGCTCCATGCAGCAGGCCATGTTCACGCCGGAGACGACCGATCAATTCGGCCAGGTCAGTCCTTACCAGTGGGTCAACGATCAGCTCCAGCACTCGGAGACGGAGACCCTGCTGGATCGACTGCTCTACGCCGACCTCAAGACCTATCTGCACGAGCTGTTGATGCGGCAGGACCAGATGAGCATGGCCTGGTCGCTGGAGAGCCGGGTTCCGTTCCTGGATTCGGCGCTCGTCGACTTTACCGCCCGGTTGCCGGAGCGCTTGAAGTTGAACGGCTGGAAGACCAAATACATCCTGCGCCGCAGCATGGAGGGGATTCTGCCGGACGCGATTCTCAAACGCCGGAAGATGGGCTTTCCGGTCCCGCTCGGCGGCTGGTTCCGCGGCCGGTTCCGCTCGGTGATCGATGAGTACGTGCTCGGTCCGCGCACCATGGAGCGCGGGCTCTTCGATGCCGCCTTCATCAAGAATCTGGTCAACGAGCATCAGTCCGGAGCCAAGGATCACTCGGAACGGTTGTGGTCGCTCCTCAATTTGGAGCTCTGGCTTCGACAGTTCATCGATGGAGAGGAGTTCTCGGTCTGGCCGATGACGCCCGTGACCGAGGTCCTCGCGCAAGTCTGAAGACCGTTGCCACGCGGATTTTGCAACCGCGATCACCAAGACCCTTCATTCCCGGTCCGCGGAGCGGGGTGAATTGATGATGAATTAATAAGGATTCTCATGAGCAAGTCTATTGTCGACAAGTTCCGGCGCATCCCTTTAGCCAAACTCGTACAGGCTGGGGCGCGAATCACACATCCCTCTGTTTTACGCATCCTGGTTGAGGATGGGGTCGGCCGGCAGGACCGGGCCGGATCCTCGCGGCGCCATCTGGACGCCACCATCGACTGGCTGCGCCACGCGCAGGATCGCGCCGGCGGGGCCGGAGTCTCGGCGGGTTTCTCCTTCTT
>DATEFT010001035.1:0-5578 GCA_035280505.1 Blastocatellia bacterium
GGCCGCCGGCAAGCTGCGATACATCGGATTTACGGGACATAAAGATCCGCACATTCATTCGTATATGCTGGCCGTGGCGGCGGAGGAGGGCTTCAAGTTCGATGCGGTTCAGATGCCGCTCAACGTCATGGACGCGCATTACCGCAGTTTCGAAAAGCACGTCCTGCCGGAGCTGGTCAGGCAAGGTCTGGCGGTGCTCGGCATGAAGAGCATGGCCAACGGCATCCTCTTGAAGTCGAAGACCGTGACGGCGATTGAGTGTCTGCATTATGCGTTGAACCTGCCGACCTCCGTCGTCATTACCGGAGTCGACAACATGGAGCGGCTGGAACAGGCTTTCGAGGCGGTGCGCACGTTCAAACCGCTGAGCGCCCAGGAGGTCTCGGCCTTGCTGGCGAAGACGGCGAAGGCCGCGTCGCGCGGCCTGTACGAACCGTTCAAAACCACCTCCATCTACGATGGGACCGCGCAGAACCCGGAGTGGCTCGGAGATGAGCCGGTGCGGGTGCAGAAGTTCTCCGTCTAATTGGAATTTGAGATTCAAACCGCGAAAGACGCGAAAGACGCGAAGTTATCCAGCTTTCGCGTCTTTCGCGTCTTTGCGTCTTTCGCGGTTAATCTACGAGTCGGGGTTTTGGTTCGGTTCCCGGCCGGTGTTCTGTTCGAGCGGGACGACCTGTACCGTCGCGTCCCGCACTTCGGAGAGGAATCGGTTGACGACCGAGCCGAACAGGAGTATCTCCCAGCGTGAACGGGCGGACTGCCCGAAGATCACGTGCGTCATTCCTTCGCGGCGCGCAAAGTCGATCAGGGCATCGGCCACCCGGCGTCCTTTGATCTTGACGATTTTGGCGCCCAGTTCCTTGGCCAGCCGAATATTCTCCTGCAGGGCGGCATAATCCGCCGGGTCGATGCGCCCCGGTTCTTCGTTCGGCGTCTCGACATAGACCGCATACCAATCCGTCGCCAGTTTGCCGGCGATCCGCGAACCGATCCGCAGGAGACGCTTGGCGCTGCCGTGCGAGGCCATACAGACCATGACCTTTTCCGGAATGACCGCGCATTCCAGTCCTTCGCGTTCGCGGTAGTCCTGGGCCTTCTCCGCCTGATCTTCGGCCGCCTGCCGGAGCGCCAGTTCCCGCAGCGCCGAGAGATTGCCCTTGCGGAAGAAGTTGTTGAGCGACTGCTCGATCTTCTCGACGCTATAGATCTTGCCCTGCCGCAAACGAGCCCGCAGCGTGTCGACCGAGACATCGACGTTGACGACCTCGTCGGCCCGGCGCAGGAAGCTGTCGGGGATCGTCTCGCGCACGCGGACGCCGGTGGTGCGCGCAATCGCGTCGTTGAGCGACTCCAGGTGCTGGACGTTGACGGCGGTGATGACCGAGATCCCGGCCTCGAGCAGTTCGAGGACGTCTTCGTAACGCTTGCGGTTCCGCGAGCCGGGGACATTGGTATGCGCCAGCTCGTCGACGATGGCGATCTCCGGGCGGCGGGCGATAAGGCCGTCCAGGTCCATCTCTTCGAGCGCGATGCCGCGGTACTCGAGGCGGCGCGGCGGAACCTGCTCCAGATCGCTGATCAGGGCCATCGTCTCCGCCCGCCCATGCGCTTCGATCACGGCCATCACGATATCCACCCCTTGCCGTCGGAGTTGATGCGCGTCTTCCAACATCTGATAGGTCTTGCCGACTCCCGGCGCGGCCCCGATGTAGATGCGCAGCCGTGGTTGCTCGCCCTCTTTGATCCTGGCGAGTAGTGATTCCGGAGACGGTCTGATCGATTCGCTAATCATTTAATCAAGTCGAGAAAAGTCGAGAAAAGTCAAAAAACTATAAAGAGGCCTGAATGCTGGGGGAAGTCCGGGATCATCTTCCGACTATTCCAGACTTCTCCAGACTGTTCTCGACTACTTTCGGTCGAGATCGAGATTGAGTTCCAGGACATTGACGGTGGGTTCGCCCAGCAGGCCGAACTGCCGTCCGTTCGTGTGGGCGGCGACGAGTCGACGCACCTGATCCTCCCCGATGCCGCGCTCGCGCGCCACGCGCGGGACTTGAAATTCAGCCGCCGCCGGTGAGATATGCGGATCCAGTCCCGAACCGGAGGTCGTCACCAGATCGATCGGAATCGGCCGGCCCGGGTTCTCCGCCTGCAGTTTTTCAACGTCGGCTTTCACCCGGTCGATCAGCTTCCGGTTGGTCGGGCCGAGGTTCGATCCCGACGAGGCGCCCGCATCGTAACCGGCCGGTCCCGCCGCGGAGGGGCGGGAACGAAAATATCCGGGCGAACTGAACGGCTGGCCGATGATCCGGGATCCGATCACCTCTCCGTGGCGGACGATCAATTGCCCGTCGGCCCGGTCTTTGAAGAGGACCTGCGCGATCCCGGTGACCGCGAGCGGATAGATCAATCCCAGCAGGATCGTCAGGACCATCGTCATTAAGATAGCTGTCGTCAGATTCTTCATCTCTCCTCCTCAGGCCAATCCGAGCGCGACGATGATCACGTCGATGAGCTTGATTCCGATGAACGGAATAATGATCCCGCCCAATCCATAGATCAACAGGTTGCGCCGGAGCAGCGCCGCCGCGCTCAGCGGCCGATACCTGACGCCTCTCAGGGCCAGCGGGATCAGGGCGACGATGATCAGCGCGTTGAAGATCACCGCCGAGAGGACGGCCGATTGCGGCGTCGCCAATTTCATGATGTTCAGCGCGTTCAGCACCGGGAAGGCGGCGGAGAACATGGCCGGGATGATCGCGAAGTACTTCGCCACGTCGTTGGCGATCGAGAAGGTCGTCAACGCGCCGCGCGTCATCAGCAACTGCTTGCCGATCGCGACCACCTCGATCAACTTGGTCGGATTCGAGTCGAGATCGACCATGTTGCCGGCCTCTTTGGCGGCCTGCGTGCCGGTATTCATCGCCACCCCGACATCCGCCTGGGCGAGCGCCGGGGCGTCGTTCGTGCCGTCGCCGGTCATGGCCACCAGCTTGCCTTCCGCCTGTTCGCGCCTGATCAGGGCCATCTTGTCTTCCGGGGTCGCTTCGGCCAGGAAATCGTCCACGCCGGCTTCGCGGGCGATCGTCGCGGCCGTCAACGGATTGTCGCCGGTGATCATGACGGTCTTGATGCCCATGGCCCGCAGTTGATTGAAGCGCTCCTTCATGCCGCCTTTGACGATGTCTTTGAGATAGATGACGCCCAGCGGCCGCCTGTTCTCGGCCACGACCAGCGGGGTGCCGCCCGCCTTGGAGATTCGCTCGACGATCTCGCGCAGTTCCGCCGGCACGGCGACGGCGCCGACGGCCACGCCGGCGTGGAGACTCGACGGCATGACGTGGCCGATCCCCGAGCCGAGATATCTGACGATCGCGTCCGCCGCGCCTTTGCGAATCTCGCGCCCATCGTAATCGACGCCCGACATCCGGGTCTGAGCGGTGAAGGGGATGAATTGCGCTTCGTGCGGCTGCAGCTCGCGTCCGCGCAGGCCGTATCGCTCCTTGGCGAGCACCACGATGGAGCGCCCCTCCGGCGTCTCATCGGCCAGGGACGAGAGTTGCGCGGCGTCGGCCAGGGCGGACTCTTTGACGCCGGACAGCGCGATGAACTCGGCGGCCTGGCGGTTGCCGAGCGTGATCGTCCCGGTCTTGTCCAGCAGCAGCGTGTTGACGTCGCCCGCGGCTTCGACCGCGCGTCCCGACATGGCGAGGACGTTGTGCTGGACCAACCGGTCCATGCCCGCGATGCCGATGGCCGAGAGCAACCCGCCGATGGTCGTGGGAATCAGGCACACCAGCAACGAGATCAGCACGAAGATGGTCTGCGGGGCGTTGGAATAGACGGCGAACGGTTGCAACGTGACGACCGCCAGCAGGAAGATGATGGTCAGGCCCGCCAGCAGGATGTTGAGCGCGATCTCGTTCGGCGTCTTCTGTCGCTCGGCTCCTTCGACCAGCGCGATCATCCGGTCGAGAAAGGTCTCGCCCGGATTGGAGGTGATCCGCACCCGGATCTGGTCCGAGAGCACACGCGTGCCGCCGGTGACGGCCGAGCGGTCGCCTCCCGCTTCGCGGATCACCGGGGCCGACTCGCCGGTGATCGCCGATTCGTCAACCGAGGCGATCCCCGAGATGATCTCGCCGTCGCCCGGGATGAACTCTCCGGCCGAAACGATCACGACGTCGCCCCGGCGCAGCTTCGGCGCCGCGACGATTTCAATCGCCCCGCCGGGCAGCAGCTTGTTGGCCGTGGTCTCGGTTCTCGTCTTGCGCAGGTTGTCGGCCTGCGCCTTGCCGCGCCCCTCGGCCATGGCCTCGGCGAAGTTGGCGAAGAGCACGGTGAACCAGAGCCAGAGCGTGATCTGCAGATCGAACCCGGTGCCGGGCACGCGCTGCGCGAGATTGCGGACGAACAGCACGGTGGTGATCACGCTCCCGACCTCGACCACGAACATGACCGGATTCTTCATCATCGTCATCGGGTTCAGTTTGCGGATCGCCTCGGCCGACGCCCGGGCGATGATCTTCGAGTCCCAGATAGAGGTTGCTTGTTCTTTAGCCATAATTACTCTCTTAGAATGTTTGCCCCGCCTGCATCAGGAAATGTTCCACGATCGGGCCCAGGCTCAGGACCGGAAAGAAGGTCAGGGCGCCGACGATCAGAATCACGCTTACCAGCAGCGTGGCAAAGAGCGGCGTGGTCACCGGAAAGGTGCCGAGCGACGGCGGCACGATCTTCTTCCGCCCGAGGCTGCCGGCCAACGCCAGCATCGGAATGATCATCAGAAAGCGCCCGCAGAGCATGGCGATCCCGAGAGTGGTGTTGTACCAGTAGGTGTTCGCCGAGATCCCGGCGAAGGCCGAACCGTTGTTGCCCGCCCCCGAACTGAAGGCGTAGAGAATCTCCGAGAGTCCGTGCGGCCCGGCGTTGTTGAGCTGCGAGGTGCCGAAACTCGGCGCGATCGAGGAGATCGCGGTCAGGACCAGAATGATGACCGGAAAGATGAGGACGTTGAGCATGGCCATCTTGACATCGTAGGCCTCGATCTTCTTGCCCAGATACTCCGGCGTGCGGCCGACCATCAGCCCCGCGATGAAGACCGCCAGCACGACGTAGATCAGGACGCCGTACATCCCCGATCCCACCCCGCCAAAGACCACTTCGCTGAGCATGATGTTGGCGAGCGGCACCAGGCCGCCCAGCGGCGTGTATGAATCGTGCATCGAGTTGACCGCGCCGCAGGAGGTGTCGGTGGTGATCGTGGCCCAGAGCGCCGAATTGGCGATCCCGTATCGGACCTCTTTGCCTTCCAGGTTGCCGCCCGATTGCATCGCGCTCGGCGTTTGATCGACCCCGGCCAGCAGCGGATTGCCTTGCGCCTCGGCCCGGTAGGCGACGAACAGGCCCAGGAAGAAGAGCACCGCCATGGCTCCGAAGACCGCCCAGCCGTGCCGCGGTGAGCCGGTCATCCGGCCGAGCGTGTAGGTCAGGCCGGCCGAGATCGCGAAGATCGCCAGCATCTCGACGAAGTTGGTGAAGGGCGTCGGATTCTCGAACGGGTGCGCGCTGTTGG
>DATEFT010001036.1:0-18365 GCA_035280505.1 Blastocatellia bacterium
GCGATCGGCCCCGGCGGCAGCCCCGGATATTTGTAGGTGTTGTAGGGCGAATCGCGATCGAGATCGCTCTGATAGATCTTGCCCCGGTATTTGTTGGCGAGCAACGCGGCATAGACCACGGTCGGGTCGCAGCCCAGCGGCACCCTCAACTTCAAGCGCCGGTGAAAGACCGAAGAGATCAACTCGCGCTCGCTATCGACCCGGGCCTCTTTTTCGACGAGCGAAGCCAGGGCGATCACCTGCCGGGCGGTCATCCCCATCTGGCTGGCGCGCTGCTGCGCCTCCGCCGTGTAGACCCGGCGGAACCGCTTGACCATGGCCTCGACCAGTTGCTTGCGCGTCGTGCTGGCCCCGTATTCATAGGTGTCCGGGAAGAGGTAACCTTCCAGCGAGGTCGCCTGCGGATCGATATCGGCGATCAGCGACGTATCCTTGAAGAGGCGCAGCACGGATTCCGGTTGACTGACCGGCGGATCCTTCAGGCCCTGGAGTCCGGCCAGGACCCGCGCAATGTCATATTGATTGTAACCTTCGGGAATCGTGAATTCGCGCGTGGCCACCTCGCCGCGCACCAGCTTGGCGATCACTTCGCGCGCGGTGATCGGTGATTTGAACTTGTAATCACCGGCTCTGAACTTCTGGTTCCTCGCGAAAACACGCAGATACAAGCGGGTCGCGAACTCGCTCTCCAGCACGCCCTCTCGGTTGAGGCGATCAAGGATCGTGCTTGAACTAGCACCCGGTTCGACCGTTATTGTCTTATTGGCGGCATCATGAGGTCGCGGACTATCCATCTCCGATTTCAGCCAATACCAACCACCAAACGCCGCGACGAACAGCAAGACTCCCAAAAAGATAAAGAAATTTAAGACCCTGATACTCCAGGGTTTAGTCTGGGGAACATTCTTTTTCATGGTCCTCAATTTATTGGGGTCAGGATAGGTGGACTCCCAGTTTTACTCTGACGCGACTGTTGATCGAGGTAGTCCTGCAACATGATGGCCGCCGCATACTGATCAGACAGCATCCGGCGTTCATGTGTGCCGACCTTCCTTTCACGTAAAACCTGATCGGCCTCAATCGAAGTCAGTCGCTCATCAACTGTAACGATGGGAATGGGAAGACGATTTTGCAGATCGGCGACAAATCTTTCGACCTTTGCTGCAGCCTCCCCGCGCGTGCCGTCCATGTTGAACGGCATTCCAACAACCAACGTGCCAACCGCGTGTGTCTCGACCAGAGAGCGAATCAGGTCCAGTACCTGGGAGTATCTTTTCCGCTCCCGTCGAATTGTGGTCAGTGGCCTGACGGCCAATTGCAGTTCATCGGAAATTGCAACCCCGACGGCCTTGGTGCCGTAATCGATCGCCATCACCCGCATAATTGCAGTATTAAGAGCAAAACAAATTATCCAGTTCGGTTTCTAGGGCAACTCTCGCGCGGCATTATAAACGTATCTTGGGAATATTTACAGGATTCCGGCAGTAAACCTACGTTCAGAGGCTGCATTTCCCTCGAAGCAGCGGCCGATCCGGCGCGTTTATCGCCCGGGCTTATCAAAGCGCCTCTCATCATTTATCGGGCGAATTGCAGGTTTTCGGCACCCACGCCGCCACCGGCCCGACTCGCCGACCTCCCAGCCCCTTCAGCCGGTCGCAGATCTCTTTCCGCCTTCGGCCATCGCCTGGAGCTTGGCCTTGTGCAGCAGGATGTAATCGATAAAGGCTCGGGTCGGGGAGGGCTGAAAACGCCCGAGCGAAACCAGGGAGACGGAACGGCGCAGCCGGTGCCCGCTGATCTGAAGTTGCGATAATTTACCGGAGACCACTTCATCCCGGACGGACCACGACGGCAGCAGGGAAGCGCCCAGCCCGCGTTCCACCATCCGTTTGATGAAGTAAGTATCATTCGATTCGAGCAGCAGGTCCGGACGGACTCCGATCTGATCGAAGAACTGATCGGTCGCGCGACGGATCGAGGCCCCGCGTTCGAACAGGATCAGCTTCTCCGGCTGAATCTCTTCGATCGTCGCCGCCCGCTTTTTGGCCAGCTTATGGTCCTTGCTGACGACCAGCACCAGTTCGTCCTCAAATAATTTGGTCACCTGCAGGTTGGGCGAATAGACGGCCAGCGAGGCGAATCCGACGTCCGCCGCGCCGTTCAGAATATCGGCCACCGTCTGCTCCGTGCTGACGGTCGTGCGAAATGAGAGATCGATCCCGGAATGCGAATCCATAAACGACTCGAAGAGCGGCACGAAGAGGTGGACGAAAGCCTGGGTCGCCGCCGCCACCCGGACCCGCCCCACCGGAGATCGTTCCCGACCGGAGATCCGTTCCCGCAACGCCTCCGTGTCGTCCAGAATGCGCTGGACGTACTCCAGCGCCACTTTCCCAACCTGCGATAACTTCACTCCCCGCTTGGCGCGGATAAAGAGCGGTTCGCCGAGCTCTTCCTCAAGCGCTTTGATCTGATGGCTCACCGCCGACTGCGTCAGATTTAATCGTTCCGCCGCGCGCGTGAAATTGAGCGTCTCCGCCACCGCGCGAAAAGTTCGTAGCTGTGACATTTCCATAACATTTCACCTCACACCAGTGAGATATTACCACGAGTGATAGGATGGATTACTACAATGAGTTGGACAAATGACGGACAGATTGTCATAATTTTAAAGTCATATTAAAAATACGAAAGCAACCGAGCTATCTCCCAGGCTGGAACAGGACCAGCGCAGGAGAAGGAGGGAGATCGTTCCAAATCCGACAAGTTGGATGGATTCCTGAAAGATCCAACGAGATCGCGGACAAATGAAGAAAATAAGTGAAGGCCTTGCTGGGATAAATTCATCAGCGTGCGCAGCCGTAGATCCGTGGTTGCGCACGCTTGACTATAAATGGTAAGCGAAAGCCCGGGGTGAGAAGTTGAATCCCGCGACGCTGCCAGAGCACGCTAGCTGTAATTCATCCTCTCTGCTTTAATAATCGATTCTGCTCTAATCGAGGAGGCTGCGTTCCCAGGAACGCAGCCTTTAATTTTATCCCGTTTAAGACACGCCATGAAGTAAAAACGGCGACCTCGCAATTTTCAGGGGCCGCCCACAAAGTCAAGGAGTGAAAAGCTGGGTTATAGGGGGTAAAGACAATTTATGATTGCAACTCCTTGCCGGGTTTAAAACGGATCGTTTTGCCTTCAGGAATCGCGACCTGAGTCCCGGTTCGCGGATTGCGTCCAATCCCTCGTTTTCGGGGTTTGACGACGAAAACCCCAAAACCACGGAGTTCAATGCGTTCGCCGCGCTTCATGGCTTCCTTCATCGCCTCGAAGAGAGCCTCGACTGCCACTTCGGCCTTCATTTTGGGAACACCGGTCTTCTCCGCGACATTGTTAATAATGTCTAGTTTAATCACAAGTCCTCTCTTTCCGATTCAGGAAGCGCTTCGCCATTTCGATTTTAAGTTTCAATGTTTATTGAGGTTCTTCATGCGAATGCTAAAAACAGGGCGCATTATAGGAACGCCCCTCATGGGTGTCAAGCTGTTGAAAATGTTCTGGATTTTTCTGATTTTCCAAAGTTGCGCCGAACTTGCATCGGAAGCGCTCCTCAGCTATAGACTGGGCCCGCCTCCATCAAGCAAAATACGGACAAAATTTACCAATCACTCAAAGGAGAGCTAGTTGTTGTGAGCGTCAAATCGGATCGTTGGATTCTGCGCATGTGCCGTGAATATGAGATGATCACGCCGTTTGAAGAGAGGCTGGTCCGTGAGATCGAGGGACGGCGGATCATTTCGGCCGGCTTGTCGAGTTATGGCTACGACCTGCGGCTGGCGCCCGACGGATTCCGCGTCTTTTCGCCGATCGCGAGCGCCGAGATCGACCCGAAAAATTTTGACGAAAGTTCGTTGATCGAAGCGCCCCTGCGCACGACCGAGGACGGCTCGCAGTATTGGCTCCTGCCGCCGCACTCCTATGCGCTGGGAGTCACAATCGAAACGTTCAACCTGCCCCGCAACGTGATCGGTTACTGTCTGGGGAAATCGACCTATGCCCGCAGCGGCTTGATCGTCAATACCACTCCGCTGGAACCGGGCTGGCGCGGCCGGCTGGTGCTGGAATTCTCCAACTCCGCGGACCTTCCCGTCCGGATCTACGCCAACGAAGGGATCGCGCAGGTGACGTTCTTCGAGTCCGATGAAGAGTGCGAGATCTCCTATGCCGACCGCGCGGGCAAGTATCAGAACCAGACCGGCCTGGTCACACCACGGCTGTAGTAGACCGGCGATCGCGAATCAATCGAAGTACGTTGTTGACTAAATCACTCAGGATTAACCGCAAAACACGCGAAATTTGGCTGATTTAGTGTGTTTCGCGCATTTCGCGGTTTGAATCCCAAATCTCAAATCCGAAAAGGGGGGCGAGCCTTGAATCAACCCAAGCACAAGAAGAACGTTGGAGAACTCCGCAGCCACCGCTGGTTCGGACTCAACGATCTGCGATCGTTCACGCATCGTTCGCGAATCAAACAGATGGGGTACGGACAGGAAGATTATGCCGGCAAGCCGTTGATCGCGGTGATCAATACCTGGAGCGATCTGACCACCTGTCACAGCCATTTTCGCGACCGTGCGGAGGAGGTCAAACGCGGCGTGCTGCAAGCCGGCGGATTCCCGGTCGAAATTCCGGCGCTGCCCCTCAATGAGACGTTTATGAAGCCGAGCCCGATGATGTATCGCAACCTGCTGGCCATGGAGGTCGAGGAGCTGTTGCGGTGCCAACCCGTGGACGGAGTGGTCCTGATGGGCGGCTGCGACAAGACGACGCCGGGAATGCTGATGGGCGCCATCAGCATGGACCTGCCGGCCATCTACCTGCCCGCCGGGCCCATGCTGCGCGGCAACTGGAACGGCCAGATCCTGGGGAGCGGCAGCGACGTCTGGAAATTCTGGGCGGAGAAATGCGCGGGCAACATCAGCGACGCCGAATGGCATGAGATGGAAGACGGCATCGCCCGTTCGGCGGGCCATTGCATGACGATGGGGACGGCCTCGACCATGACGGCGATCGCCGAGACCCTCGGATTCACCCTGCCCGGAGCCTCCTCGATTCCGGCCGTGGATGCCAACCATTCACGCCTGGCCACCGCCTGCGGACGGCGGATCGTCGAGATGGTCTGGGAGGATTTGAGACCGAGCCAGATCGTCTCGCCGCAATCGTTCGAGAACGCGATCACGGCCGATATGGCGATCGGCGGCTCGACCAACGCGATCATTCACCTGGTCGCCATGGCCGGACGGGCCGGAATTCGTCTCGAATTGAAGAAATTCGATGATATTTCACAGCGTACCCCGATGATCGCCAACCTCCGGCCTTCGGGTCAGTACCTGATGGAAGATTTCTACTATGCGGGCGGACTGCGGGCCCTGCTCTGGCAGATCCGCGAGCTCTTGCATCTCGATTGCGCGACCGTCAACGGTTCGACTCTGGGCCGGAACATCTCCGAGGCCCGGCGATCGAACGCCGAGGTGATCCGGGATCTGAATCGACCCGTGGCGCCGCACGGCGGCACCGCGATCCTGTTCGGCAATCTGGCGCCGGATGGAGCGGTGATCAAACCGACCGCCGCCGAGCCGCGCCTGCTGCGACACACCGGTCCGGCGGTCGTCTTCAAAGACTACAACGACATGGCGGCCCGCATCGACGATGAGAACCTGCAGGTCGACGAAAACTCCGTGCTCGTGCTGCAGAACGCCGGACCGCTCGGCGGGCCCGGCATGCCGGAATGGGGCATGCTTCCGATTCCGAAGAAGCTGCTGAAGAAGGGCGTCCGCGACATGGTGCGGATCTCCGACGCGCGAATGAGCGGCACCGCGTACGGCGCCTGTGTGCTGCACGTCGCGCCCGAGAGCCACATCGGCGGCCCGCTGGCCCTGGTCCGCGATCAGGACCTGATCGAGTTGGATGTGCCCGGTCGCCAACTCCGGCTCTGCGTGAGCGACGAAGAGCTGGAGCGCCGGCGAGCCGGATGGAGCAAACCGCCCCGGCATTATGAACGCGGTTTCGGAGCGCTCTTCAGCCAACACGTGACGCAGGCGAACGAGGGTTGCGACTTCGATTTTCTGCTCGCGGGTACGGCCACGCCCGAACCGGAGATCCACTGACCCGGCTCGGAGACGGTCCGGCTGCTAAAGTATGACGAGCGTTTGAGAGTTCTTTCTATCTTTACGCGCCCTGACGAGGATCGCCAATTATGCAAATTTCGAAGACTTTACGTCGTGTCGTCATCACGGGTCTCGGCTGTGTGAGCCCTCTCGGGATCGGTAAAGATCAATTCTGGCAGGCCATCAAAGAGGGTCGCAGCGGCATCCGCCGGATTACCCGCTTCGACCCTTCCGATCTGCCGGTGCAGATCGCGGGCGAGGTCAGAGACTTCGATCCCGACCGCTATATCGCGCCCAAGGACCGGCAGCACGTCTCACAGGCCGTGGCCCTGGCGATCGGGGCGGCGGAGTTGACCTTCGCCGACGCCGGGGTCAAGCCACAAGAGATGAGCCTCGATCAGCGGCGCCAGATCGGCATCATTCTCGGCAGCGGCGGCGCCAGCCTGAGCTTCATCGAGAAGCAATACCGCTACTATTTCGCCAACGAAGCCAAACGGGCCAGCATCTACACGATTCCGACCGCCACGCCCGGATCCCTGGCCAGCGAGCTGTCGATGCCGTTCAGGCTCAAAGGATTCAGTCACCTGATCTCGACCGGATGCACCTCGTCGACCGATGCCCTGGCCTATGCCGCCCAGATGATCGCCCTGGGCCGGGTCAAACAGATCCTGACCGGCGGGGTCGATTCCCCGCTCACCCACAGCTTCGTCCTCGCCTTCTGCGTCATGAAGGTCATGACGCCATCCTGGAATCACGACCCGGAACGCGGTTCGCGCCCGTTCAGCCAGGACCGCGACGGATTCGTGCTGGCGGAAGGGGCCTATCTGATCCTGCTCGAAGAGCTGACCCACGCGCTCGACCGCGGCGCTTCAATCTACGGAGAGGTGGTCGGATACGGTTCCACCTGTGACGCCCACCACCGCGTGCGGCTGGATGAGACCGGTGAAGAACCGGCCCGCGCCATGGCCCTGGCGTTGGAGGACGCCGAACTGAAACCCGAGGAGATCGATTACGTCAATCTGCACGGCACCTCGACCGAATTGAACGACCGGATCGAGACGCGGGCGGTCAAGCAGGCGTTCGGCGACGCCGCTTATCGAATCCCGATGAGCGCCACCAAATCGATGATCGGTCATCCCCAGGGCGCCTCGGGCGCGGCGGGTTTGATGGCCACCCTCGGCGGAATCGCCCAGGGCTTTCTGCCCCCGACGATCAACCTCGAGCAACCCGATCCGCAATGTGACCTGGACTACGTGGCCAATCAGTCTCGGCCCGCGGAGATTCGGCACGCGCTTTGCAATTGCATCGGTTTCGGATCGAAGAACTCCGCCCTGGTTGTGAAGAAATTCGAGATTTGATATTTAAGTTGTGAAATGTTCGCCAGTTATCCCATCAATTTCGACGAGAGAAGCAACGAAGCGGAACTGATTGATGGTTCCGATTACAGTTCCGACGAATTCATCGACAATCTGTCGGACCTGCGTCGGGTCAATCGCTATTTGGGCGGGCAGAACGCGCTGACCCGGCATCTCTTTCCGATGATCGAAGCCCTGGGCCAGGAACGGGTGCGGCTGCTCGATGTCGGAACCGGTTCGGCGGACATTCCGACGAAGATCGTGCAATGGTCGAGAGCGCGGGGCATCAAGGTTCAGTTCGTGGCGCTCGATTACAATGAACTCGCCGCCCGCGAGGCCAGCCGGATGACCGTCAGGTATCCGGAGATCCAGGTCGTGCGGGCCGATGCCCTGAATCTGCCGTTCGCCCCGCAGAGTTTCGATTTCGTGCTGGCTTCGCTCTTTCTGCACCATTTCGAAACTCCGCAGGCCGTCAACCTGATCCGAAGTTTTGCCGGCGTGGCGCGGGCCGGTTTCATCATCAACGACCTGCGCCGGCATCCGGTGGCTTACTACGCGATCAAAGTCCTGACCCGCATCTTCACCCGCAACCGCCTGGTCCGGAACGATGCGGCGGTCTCGGTGCTGCGAGGCTTCACCGAGGACGAGATTGAAGGGATCGCCAGCGAGTCGCAGACCCGGATGCGAATCTATCGCCATTTTCCTTATCGGTTCATCCTAATTGGTAATCATGACAGAACAAGAAGTCCTGAAAATCTTTGAAGAGAATGAGGCGCTCCTGACGGGCCATTTCCTGCTCTCGTCGGGCCTGCACAGTCCCCGTTACCTGCAATGCGCCCTGGTCCTACAACAGCCGCCGGTCGCCGAGCGTCTCGGCGCGGCGCTGGCCGCCAAAACGGCCGACGACGATCGGATCGGGAGGATCGACCTGGTGATCGCTCCCGCCCTGGGCGGAGTGCTGGTCGCCCACGAAGTCGCGCGAGCCCTCGGAAAGCGGGCGCTCTTCACCGAGCGGCAGGAGGGCGCGATGAGATTACGGCGGGGTTTCCGGATCCAGCCGGGTGAACGCGCGCTGGTCGTCGAGGATGTCGTGACCACCGGAGGTTCGACTCGCGAGGTGATGGAGGTGGTAAAACAGCATGGCGGCATCGTCGCCGGGGCCGGGTCGTTGATCGACCGCAGCGGCGGCACCGTCGATCTTGGAGTCGCCCGCCAGGCGCTGGCCGTGCTGGAAGTCCCTAACTATCCCCCTGACTCTTGTCCGCTTTGCGCAGCAGGATCAACTGCAGTTAAACCGGGCAGCAGATAAGGTGAACTATCGGATCACTCTCGCTTACGACGGCACCGACTATTGCGGCTGGCAACTGCAGGCGCACCAATCGACGATTCAGAGCGAGTTGAACCGGGCGTTGGAGAGATTGGA
Organism: Blastocatellia bacterium; assembly: GCA_035280505.1. GTDB lineage: Bacteria > Acidobacteriota > Blastocatellia > RBC074 > RBC074 > JAKEHZ01. Next base: position 8,937 of record DATEFT010001036.1, read on the forward strand.
AGGGATGCCGGTCTCAACTCAGGCGGCCGGGCGCACCGACACCGGGGTCCACGCCGAGGGCCAGGTCGTTTCGTTCCGGTTGAGCACCCAATGGGAGGGGTCGAACCTCCGGCGGGCGATCAACGGGAATCTCCCGTTCGACATTCGCGTCCTCGAAGCCTCGGCCGCGGACGAAAATTTTCAGGCCCGGTTCGACGCCAAAGGCAAGACCTATCGTTACCAAATCTATCAGGGCGAGGTCATGAATCCGTTGCTCGCACGTTATGCCTGGCATTACGCCTACGACCTCGATCATGACCGATTGAGAGAAGAGTCCCGGGGCCTGGTGGGCACTCACGACTTCACGGCGTTCACCGTGGCCGCGTGCGACACCCAGTCCCGGGTCCGAACCGTGACCGATGTCCGCTGGGAGCCCGCCGGAAATTTAATCCGGATTTTCTTCAGCGGCGACGGTTTTTTACGATATCAAGTCCGGACGATGGTCACTGCCTTGTTGGACATAAGTCGCGGCCGGCTCAAGGCTCAGACGATCGGCGAATTAATAGCCGGCGCCGATCGTTCCCTGATCGGCGCCCCGGCTCCTGCGAGAGGGTTGACGCTGATGAAAGTCGAGTATTAGTATTCAATCCCTGTCATCTAGGGTCAGTCTTATGTCATCAATCGGATCATCATCCCTAAAATTAGAGCATCGGCTCTTAACCATTTACCGGCGGCTGACAGTCTTAGGCCCGACAGCGAGAAGAACATGTATCAAGATTTTAACGGATTGATCGAGCCCGGCTCGCGCGACGAGCAGTTGCTCAAACAAATAGATTTCACCCGCCTACCGCGTCACGTCGCCGTGATTATGGACGGCAATGGCCGGTGGGCCAAACGGCGCCACCTGCCGAGAATTGCGGGCCACCGGGCCGGAGTCGAAGCGGTGCGCGCGACCGTCGAAACCGGCGCGCGAATCGGTATCGAGGCCCTCACCCTCTACGCATTCTCGGTCGAAAACTGGAAGCGGCCTCCATTCGAGATCGAAGCGCTGATGACCTTTCTCAAGGAGTATCTGCGCAAGGAACTGGAGAACATCCATCGTAACAACATCCGATTTCAGACGATCGGCCGCACCAACCAGCTCGACGAATCGGTGCAGTTCGAGCTTCGATCGGCGGCCCGCAAGACGGCCAACAATACGGGGATGGTGCTCAACGTCGCGCTCAACTACGGCGGCCGCGTCGAGATCGTCGACGCCGTCCGCAAGCTCATGGAAAAATATCTGCGTGAAGGGCGCGACCCCGAATCGCTCACCGAGGCCGAGATCGAGCGGAACCTCTATACGGCGAATCTGCCGGATCCCGATCTGCTGATCAGAACCAGCGGCGAGATGCGCGTCAGCAATTTTCTGCTCTGGCAGATCGCCTATGCTGAAATCTATGTGACCGAGATCTTCTGGCCGGACTTTCGCCGTTCCGATCTCTTCACGGCGATCATCGACTACCAGAAGCGCGAACGCCGCTACGGCGGTCTCAAAGACGGGCGCGCGGTCGTCAACGGCTCATAACCGTCGATCCCCGATGATCCCGGAGCAGAGGCCCCGATCAGCATTCAACCATCAACTTTCAAAACTCCTTCATGGCTCGCGTAATTAGCGCCATCATCTTTTTGCCGATCCTCTTTACCGCGGTCTGGGCGGATTCACCCATCTGGTTCTCCGCGCTGGCCGGGGTGGGGATTATGCTCGGGCTGGTCGAATATTACGCCCTGGTCAAACCCGAGGGCGGGATTCGCAGTCAGGTCCCCGCCCTGGCCGCCGCCGCGGCGATGCTGCTGGCATCCTACCAGCAGCGGCTGGAGCTGGTGGCCCTGTTCCTCGCGGTCCTGGCGATCGTCGAACTGCTGACTCAGCTCTTCGTCAACGCGGATCGCGAAGACCTGAGCCACGTCCTGTCGGCCGCGGCCGTCAAGATCTTCGGCGTCGTCTACGTGGCCCTGCTGGGCAGCTATATCATCTCGCTGCGAGTGATCGAGAGCGGCATCCCGCAACTGGCTCCGAAACTGCTGACGCTCTTCTTCATCATCGTCTTTGCCGGCGACACCGGCGCCTACTACACGGGTCGCGCCATCGGAAAGAAGAAACTCGCTCCCCGCATCAGCCCCGGCAAGACGGTCGAGGGCGTGGTCGGGGGGCTGGCTGGAAATCTCGTGGCGGTGCTGATCGCCCATTTCACCTTCTTTCCGGAGCTGAATCTCGTGCAGGCGCTGCCGCTGGCACTCCTGATGGGAGGGCTCGGGGTCACCGGGGATCTATGTGAATCGATGCTTAAACGGGGCGCGAAGGCCAAAGACGCCGGAAAGCTCATTCCAGGCCACGGCGGATTGCTCGATCGCCTGGACAGCATGCTCTTCAACGCGCCGCTCCTCTATTACTTCGCTCAGATGTTCATGAAGTAATCGAAATGTAGACTATGCAACAGATTGCCATTCTGGGTTCAACTGGCTCGATCGGCCGCAATGCGCTGCGCGTGATCGAAGCCTTCAACGGCGAGTTCAGCGTGGCCGGGCTCGGCGCCGGCTCCCAGGTCGAACTGCTCGCCGAACAGATCGACCAGTATCGTCCCCGCGTCGCCTCGGTCTCCGACGAGGGATGTCTCGACAAACTCCATTTTGAACTCAAAAAACGCGGAGTCACCGGCCGGCCCAAGGTCGGGGTCGGAATCGACGGGTTGAGCGAGGTCGCCACCTGCGACGGTGCGGAGATCGTGGTCGGCGCGGTCGTCGGCGCCCTGGGGCTCTTGCCGACCTACCACGCCCTCGAAATGGGACGCCGGATTGCCCTGGCCAATAAAGAGACGCTGGTGGTCGCCGGCGAGTTGATGACTCGCGCAGCCGAGAGATCCGGCGCCGAGATTCTGCCCGTCGACAGCGAACATAACGCCCTCCACCAATGTCTCAACGGAGTCCGCCCGCACGAGGTCAAACGGCTGATCCTGACGGCCTCCGGTGGACCGTTCAGAACGGCAAGCCAAGCCGAGATCGAAAACGCCACCCGCGCCCAGGCCTTGAAACATCCGACCTGGCAGATGGGGGCCAAGATCACCATCGACTCCGCGACCCTCATGAACAAAGGGCTCGAAGTGATCGAGGCGCACTGGCTCTTCAATCGCTCCCCCGATCAGATCGACATCATCGTCCATCCTCAATCGGTCGTCCATTCGATGGTCGAGCTGGTCGACGGCTCGATCCTGGCTCAACTGGGCGTCACCGACATGCGGCATGCCATTCAGTACGCGCTGACCTATCCGGCGCGCCACCCCTCTCAACTTCCGGCTCTGGAGCTGACGACTCTCAGCAAACTGGAGTTCTTCGCGCCCGACACCGACCACTTCCCCTGCGTCAAGCTCGCCTATCAGGCCCTGCGCGCGGGAGGCACCATGCCGGCAGTATTAAACGCCGCCAACGAAATCGCAGTCGCGGCTTTTCTGGAAGAAAAGATTAATTTCGGCGAGATCCCGAGACTGATCGACGCCGCGTGCCAATCGCACACCCCTCAACCGGCATCGAGCCTGGAGACAGTGCTGCGCGCCGATCAATGGGCCCGCGCGCAGGTCTCGGAGATGATCAAGAAAAGAGAGGTCTAGAGAAGTCTAAACATTCTGTTTTCAACAGAGTCTCTGCAGACCGTGCGTCTTTGGACTTTTCTGGACTTTCCTGGACTTCTCGAGACTTTTCCAGACTTCCCTAGACTTTCTACTTTGACACGATTCATTGCCTGCAATACACTTGTTAAGGTTTTTAATGAGTGTTTGTGGCCTGGTTTAAGCAGCGGACCGGAGGTCAAGCAGAGAAGTTCTCAAACAGGGAGTATTGAAACGTGGGGATTGTCGCTTTTATTCTAGTTCTATGTGCGATGGTAGTGATTCACGAGTTCGGTCACTTCATCGTTGCGAAGATGCTGGGGATCGCCGTTGAAACGTTTTCGGTCGGCTTTGGTCCAAGGCTCATCGGCTTCAGGATTGGAGAGACCGACTATCGCCTAAGCGCTATTCCACTGGGAGGATACGTCAAATTCCGGGGTGAGAACCTGGAGATGCTGCAAGGAAAGAGCGAAGGTTCGGTCGATGAATTTCTCGCTCATCCCAAATGGAAAAGGTTCCTGGTGGCATTGGCCGGTCCGGTCTTCAACATCGCCACCGCGCTCCTGATTCCGGCGGTTGGAATCATGGTGGGTTTTCGTGACACCGCCGATCAGGTTCAACAGCCGGTGATCGGACGGGTTCAGAGCGGATCCGCCGCCGAAAAAGCGGGACTCAAGGCCGGTGACCGCATCATCGCCTACCACGACCGCGAGAATCCGACCTGGCGCGATATCGATTACGACATCATGTTGCGCCCGAACGAGGAGATTCCGCTCAAGATCGAACGGGATGGCCGGCCGCTGGGGCTGATCCTCAAACCCGAGGGGCGGCAGTTGGAGAGAAATCTGGTCGGCATCTCGGGAATTGAACCCTACATTCCGCTCGAAAATATTCGCGTCCTGGGCGGGATCCGGCCGGGATCGCCCGCGGAACAGGCCGGGTTGAAGGCGGGAGACAAGATCCTCTCGATCAACGGCCAACCGATCGGAGCCTGGCATCAATTCAAGGACGCGCTCCGCGACAGCAACGGCCAACCGATCACGCTCAAAGTTCAGCGCGGCGGGACCGACCTGGAGATGAAGGTCGCGCCGACGATGCAGGACGGCGAATACCGGCTCGGATTCCAGTCCGACCTCTCGGTCCTGATCAAGACCACTTCGATCGCGACCGCGATGCAGTACGCCTGGGACTACAACTGGATGTGGATGCGGTTGACGGGCGTCGCGTTCAAACAGATCTTCACCGGCAAGCGTTCGGCGCGGGATGCCGTGGGAGGCCCGGTCAAAATCGCTCAGGAGACCATCAACACCTACGACGTGGCCGGCTGGTCCGGAACGCTGAAGCTGATGGGCATGCTGAGTCTCAACCTGGGCGTCTTCAATCTGCTTCCGATCCCGGTCCTCGACGGCGGAGTCATCCTGCTGATCTTCGTTGAAATGATCATGGGCCTGGTCGGCCTGACCCTGACCATGAACGTCCGCGAACGGTTCCAGCAGGTCGGGTTCGTCATGGTCTTGCTCTTGATGGGCTTCGTCTTCGTCAATGATTTCGTCAATCTGGGCCGGAGCTGGTTTGGCAAACCACCGGCACAAGAACAGCAGGTAGAACCTGCAAAATAGTGCTCAAAGACGGGGGCGATTCGATTAACGGATCGCCCCCTTTGTTACATTTCCACCCCTCACGAATCAGTTTTCAGTTTTCGCCTTTCGGTTTTCAGCCTACCTGTGGCAGCCGGCGCCGGTTGAAACGGAAGCGAGTAAGCCAAGTTTTTGTCCAGTTAAAACTGAAAACTGAACACTGAATACTGAACACCGAAAACTCTATGGCACAGGAAGAAAAATTTGTTCGCGGTCTCGGCCTGTTCGATTCAACCATGATCGTGGCAGGTGCGATGATCGGATCGGGCATCTTCATCGTCTCGGCCGATATCGGCCGCCAGGTGGGCTCTCCCGGCTGGTTGCTGGTGGTCTGGATCGTCACCGGGCTGCTGACCCTCATGGCGGCGCTCAGTTACGGCGAGCTGGCGGCCATGATGCCCAAGGCGGGCGGCCAGTATGTCTATCTGCGCGAGGCCTTCTCGCCGCTCTGGGGCTTTCTCTACGGCTGGACCCTGTTCCTGGTCATCCAGACGGGAACGATCGCCGCGGTGGCCGTCGGCTTCGCCCGATACCTGGGGGTCCTCTGGCCGACCATCTCCGAGAAGAACTACCTGATCAAACCGATCCACCTGAGTTCGGGTTACGCGATCTCGCTCTCGACCGCGCAACTGGTCGGAATGTTAATGATCATCCTGCTGAGCTGGATGAACACCCGGGGGCTCAAGCTCGGCAAACTGGTGCAGAACGTCTTCACGGTCACCAAGACCGGCGCGCTGATCGCCTTGATCATCCTCGGAGTGACCGCCGGTTATCAGGCCGTGGCCGCCGGCGCCAATTTCGGAGACTTATGGACCGTGCGCGGAACGCTGCAGGATGTGGGCCAGGGATTGACGGCGGCGACCGCCTTCGGCCTCTTCGTCGGGATCTGCGTCGCGCAGACCAATTCGCTCTTCTCCGCGGACGCCTGGAACAACATCACGTTTACAGCCGGAGAGGTCAAGGACCCGAAACGCAACATTCCGCTCTCGATGGCCTTCGGGACCATTCTGGTCATCACGCTCTACCTGCTGGCCAATGTGGCCTATCTGGTCTCGCTGCCGTTCGAGACGATCCAGCAGGTCCCCAGTGATCGCGTGGCCTCCGCCACCGCGCAGGTAGTCTTTCCCGGCTATGGCGCCACCATCATGGCGGTCGCGATCATGATCTCGACCTTCGGCTGCACCAACGGGCTGATCCTGGCCGGCGCGCGCCTCTACTACGCGATGGCCCGCGATGGCCTCTTCTTCAAGACCGTCGCCGATCTCAATCGGCATTCGGTGCCGGCCTGGGGATTGATGATTCAATGCCTGTGGTCGATCTTGCTAGTCCTGCCCCGCACCATTCAAACCGCTCCTGACGGCACCATCAGCTACGGCAACCTCTACGGAAACCTGTTGAACTATGTGATTTCGGCAGCACTGATTTTCTATATTCTGACGATCGTCGGAATCTATCTCTTGCGCGTGAAACAACCGGACGCGGTGCGACCGTATCGGGCTTTCGGTTATCCGGTCATTCCGGCCCTCTATATCATCGGGGCCAGCGTGATCCTGGTAGTGCTCTTCGTTTACCAAACCGCGACGACCTGGCCGGGACTGATCATCGTCCTGACCGGCGTGCCGGTCTACTTCTTCTGGAAGTTTCTCGCGCGCAAGCGTGGAATTGAGCCCGCGCAAGCTATTGGGGATTGACCCAACCTAAACTTGCGTTTAGAGTTGACTCCCCTTCAATTGCGGGTCGCACGCGCGGGTGATGGAAGTGAGGGAAGATCTGAGTTCTTCATATTCTGCGTTGCGGCAGCCTAATTCCCGGACTCGAATCCTAGCGTATCCGCAATGAATTCCGCATTAAAATAAACTGGAGGCTCTGAATGGCAAACTTGTTCATCAGAAAGTCTATTGGCGCATTGAAAGCCGAAGCGGCTGCCAGTGGTGAACATACCCTGAAACGCACCCTGTCGGCCATGAATCTGACCTCACTCGGGATCGGCGCGATCATCGGCGCCGGGATCTTCGTGCTGACCGGGCAGGCGGCGGCGAGCAATGCCGGTCCCGCCATTGCGCTCTCGTTCGTCGTGGGCGGGATTACCTGCGCCCTCGCCGGCCTGTGCTATGCCGAGATGGCTTCGACCGTTCCGATCGCCGGCAGCGCATATACCTATGCCTATGCCACCATGGGAGAATTTGTCGCCTGGATCATCGGCTGGGACCTGATCCTCGAATACTCGTTTGCGGCCGCCACCGTGGCCGTCGGATGGTCGGGTTATGCCACCAGCTTCCTGACCGGGATCGGGATTCATCTGCCGACCGAGTTGTCTTCGGCGCCCTACGCCTATGACGCCACACACCGGGTCTGGTCTCAGACCGGAGCCATTCTCAACCTGCCGGCCATGTTCATCATTCTCCTCATCACCGCCCTGCTGGTGGTCGGGATCAAGGAATCGGCCAACGTCAACAGCGTGATCGTCGTGATCAAGATCGCGATCGTCATCCTCTTCATCATCGCCGGGATCGGCTATGTGTCGATGGACAACTGGGTCACGCCGGCCAATCCGGAAGGCAAGTTCTTTGCGCCCAACCCGAGCGGCAACTTCGGCGATTTCGGGGTCAGCGGCATGTTGCGCGCCTCGTCCGTGGTCTTCTTCGCCTTCATCGGGTTCGACGCGGTCTCGACCGCGGCCCAGGAGGCCAGAAATCCGCAAAAGGACATGCCCAAAGGGATCCTGGGTTCGCTCTTCGTCTGCACTATTCTCTACGTGCTGGTCTCGTTCGTCCTGACCGGGATTGTGCCGTACGACCGCCTGAACGTTCCCGCTCCGATCGCCGTGGGCATCGATGCCATCGGGTTGACCTGGCTCTCTCCGCTGGTCAAGCTCGGCGCAATCGCCGGCCTCAGTTCGGTGATCCTGGTCATGCTGCTCGGACAGTCGCGCATCTTCTACTCGATGGCGAACGACGGGTTGCTGCCGGCCGCCGTCTCGAAGGTGCATCCGAAGTTCCGCACACCGTATATGACCACCATCATCACGGGGATTGCGGTCATGATCATGGCCGGGCTCCTGCCGATCGGGATTATCGGCGAGCTGGTCAGCATCGGGACGCTCTTCGCCTTCGCGATCGTCTGCGTCGGAGTCCTGGTCCTGCGGATTACGCAGCCGGATATCGAACGGCCCTTCAAGACCCCGCTGGTCTTCGTGGTGGCCCCGCTGGGCGCGCTCTTCTCGATCGCGATGATGTATTTCCTGCCGGGCGATACCTGGATCCGGTTGATCGTCTGGATGGCGATCGGCATCGTGATCTACTTTGTCTACGGCATCCACAATAGCCGGATCTCTTCACAGAGATCCAACACCGCCACGGCCGACTAGCCGGTTTTGAACCGCGTCGGGCGCGAACCGGATTTAACAGTCCAATCCGGTTCGCGCCGCTGCTCCGATCCTGCCTCTTCCTCCCGAAATCATCGCCTGAGATTCCACTGATCCGGATCGCGTCAAATGCGCGGGCCGCGCTTAACTTGACGCGGAGATGACGCGCATTGTATCGTCCGCTCCGGCCTGAAGGGCGGGCAGGTTCCACCATCAAAACGTTTGAAGAGTCCTGTGTTATCATGGGGTTTTTGGGGGCTTAGGGCGACCGGGAGCGATGAGCGTGAGGCTCTCCGATTGGATCCCGGTGACGACCGATCATAACTTGCCGATGATGAAGACCTACTTTAAAGATTCTTGCTTCGAACATTGGCGATGCGGACGTGACCGCTGTCGTGGCCTCAGCCGTTGTCATCGAGGCATCTAACCGAGATTAGACAGGGTGATCATCCCTGCAACTGAAACTTACCAAAGGAGAACAACTTTATGGGATTACGAATTGGCGAGGTCGTTCCTGATTTCACGGCGGAAACGACTGAAGGCACCATCAATTTTCACGAATGGATTGGCGACAATTGGGCAATCCTCTTTTCGCATCCCAAGGACTTCACGCCCGTCTGCACCACGGAACTGGGCTATTTGGCCGGACTCAAACCCGAGTTCGATCAACGGAAGGTCAAGATTCTCGGGTTGAGCGTCGATGTCGTCGATTCCCACAAGCGATGGGCCGAAGACATCAAGGAGACGCAGGGGCACGCGCTCAACTTTCCGGTCATCGCCGACCACGACCAGAAGGTCGCCAAGCTGT
>DATEFT010001037.1:0-3970 GCA_035280505.1 Blastocatellia bacterium
CCGCTGCAATTGACGATCGGCGAGGTGACCGAGGCGGTGGTGGTCATGGGCCGGCAGGAGGTGATCGAGACCAGTTCGGCCGACCGGGGGCTGGTCTTCGAACCGGTCAAGGTTCAGGAGTTGCCGCTCAACGGCCGTCAGGTCTTCATGCTGCTCTCGCTGACCCCGGGGGTGCTCTTCACCCAGGAACAGTTCGGGGCGGGCGGCTTCTCGGGGACCCGCGGATGGGACGTCAACAACAGCCTGCGGATCAACGGCGCGCGCGCGGGCCAGAACCTCTTCCTCCTGAACGGAGCGCCCATCAGCAACCAGGATGGGACCTGGCAGGTGGCGCCCAACGCCGAGGCGGTCCAGGAGTTCAAGGTCATGACCAACACCTACGACGCCGCGTATGGCCGGTTCGGCGGCGGCGTGGTCAACGTCACGCTCAAATCGGGCGGCAATCAATGGCATGGTCAGTCCTTCGAGTTCTGGCGCAACCGGATCTTCGACGCCAACAGCTTCCAGGCCAACTTCGCCAACCGGGAGAAGAACTTTCACAACCAGCATCAGTTCGGAGCCGTGGTCGGGGGACCGATTCGCCGCGACAAGGACTTCATCTTCGGCAGCTTCGAGGGATGGCAGGAGGTGGTGCCGTTCCCCAACCTGGCCAGCGTGCCGCCGCTGGACCTGCGCGACGGCAAGAACTTCACCAAGTATGGGATCAAGGTCTACGATTCGACCACCACGCACGAGTGCGGAACGCAACCGGGAGATCCGACCGATTGCCGCGGCCAGGTCTACGTTCGCAATCAATTTCTCAACAACGAGATTCCGGCGGACCGCATCAGTCCGATCGGCCGCAAGATCCTCTCCTACTATCCGGCGCCCAACACTCCCGGGACCAACGACGGATTGAGCAACAACTTCGTCGGTCCGAACGTCGGCCGGTACTACTACAATCAACCGATGGTGCGCTGGGATCACGTCTTCAACGAGACCGACCGGCTGCACGCCGTCTGGATGTACCAGCACGGGTATGAGTACCGCGACTCGACCGGATTCGGCCGGCCCGCCGGCAACGGCAATACCGACAATCAGCGGCGATTCCAGAGCTACCTCGTCTCGTGGACTCACGTCATCTCGCCGTCGGCGGTGCTCGATACGCGGGTCTCCTTCATGCGGTTCACGCAGATCACTCCGGGCTACAGCGATTTCACGTTGACGCCCGAATCGCTCGGCATGACGGAGCTGGCCAAATCGCCCTCGAATCCCTACAACGTGGTGCCCCAGATGAACGTCGACGGCTATACGCGGCTCTTCTCGAGCGGCAGCGCGCTCTTCCGGGCGCCGTTCAGCCAGGGCAATCTGGCTCCCAGCCTGACGCTGACCCGCAGCCGCCACACGATCCATACCGGCTTCGAGTTCAACTACCAGGCGCGGGGCGATCTCGACACCGGGAACACCAACTTCACCTTCGGCACGGGTTGGACCCAGCAGTTTCCGAGCCAGCGTTTCGGCTCGCTCGACGGCAACGGTGTCGCGGCGCTGCTGCTCGGGACTCCGACCGGCGGCGGCATCGCCAACAACGCTTCATACTATCGGACCCGGCCGTACTATGCCGGTTATGTTCAGGACGACTGGCGGGTGGCGACCAACCTGCATCTGAACCTGGGGTTGCGATACGAGGTGCAGGTCCCCTGGAAAGAGCGGTTCAACCGCACCAACCGCGGGTTCGATCCCTCGGCCAAACATCCGCTGAGCGATCAGATCATCGCGGCCTGGGCCCGAACCAAGGCGGACTACGACAGCCGGACCCCGACCCCGAAGTACCCCTATCCGTCGCCGCCGACGGCGATCTACGGGACCTTCGAGTTTCCGGGAGTCGACGGCGAGCCGGAGCGAGTCTACGATACCGACTACACGAATCTCGCGCCGCGGCTCGGCGTGGCCTGGCGGATCGCGAAGAATACCGTGATTCGCACCGGCGGCGGCATCTACTATCAATCGACCACGCAGTTCAACACGACCACCGGGTTCTCTCAGGGCACCGGCTACACGGCGACGAATCTGCAGAATCCGCTGATCCCCTCGGCCGGACTGACCGGTCCTTTTTCGCTGGTCAATCCGTTTCCCGGCGGTCTGATCGCGCCGCCCGGAGCCAGCCCGCTGGCCGGAATTGCGGGCGGGATCAGCTTCGATCCGCCCCGGTTCAAGGTTCCGCGCACCTATCAGTTCACCTTCGGCTTTCAACAACAGTTGGGGCGCGAACTGTCGGCGGAGGTCTCGTACGCCGGCAACATCCAGACCTACATCAACATGAGCCAGGACTACAACCATCCGGGACTGGTCAACCAGCAGCTCGCGATCGCGGACCCGAGCTACTACGACCGCCAACTGCCGAATCCGTTCAAGGGGTTGCTGCCGAACACGCTCGCCCTTAACAGCACGGACCTGATCGGGGCCTTCGATCTGCTGCGGCCGTTTCCGCTCTATCGCGGCGGGGTCACCAACAATCTGGTGCAGGCCGGGCGTTACCGGGCCGACCTGCTGCAGATCGGCCTCAACCAGCGCGACCTGGGCGGCGACCGGAGCCTGGGCGGGACCTTGACCTGGAGCTTCTCCTATACGCTCTCCAAGACCTACGAGGCCAACCATCGGCTGAACAATTGGAACACCCAGGAGCCGTTGATCCACGAGATCGATTTCCAGGACAAGACCCATACCCTCAGTTTCTCCGGCGTCTGGGACGTGCCCCTGGGCCAGAAACGGAGGTTCTTGAACAGCAACCGGCTGGCCGGCGCCATTCTCGGTAACTGGCGGCTGAGCTGGATCTTCAGTTACGGCTCCGGATATCCGGCGACCTGGCCCAACCTGATCAACAAGTGCGGCGTCTGGCAGGCCTCGTACAACGGCGGCGTCCAGGGCGAGGATCGGTGGTTCAACAACGACAAGAGCTGTTACCAGCAACTTCCGAACAACGTGCTCCGGACGCTGCCGGATCGATTCTCGGACATCCGGCAGCCCCAGGCTCCGCAGTTGAACGGGGCGCTCGAGAAGACCTTCCATCTCAGCGAGACCAAGCGGCTGCAGTTCCGCGCGGAAGGGTTCAATCTGACCAATACCCCGATTCGCGGCGGCGTCGTGACCGACTTCAACAGCGCCGACTTCGGAAAATTGCCGAAGTCGCAGTTGAACTTTCCGCGATTCTTTCAGATCGCCGGTAAGTTCTATTTCTAAGTCAACCTTTTTTGACGAGAAGCTGAATCATGGAAAGTACCTGCGTTATCTGAGCGCATCAAATCGCCTCCTATTTCGCTGGAACAGGGACGGTAACGTCCCTGTTTTTTTCGGCGTTTCGACAGCCTCCCTGAAAGTGGTGATCAGTCATATTCAAACTGGAGTGTCCCATCAGCTCTTTGACGTGCGGCGGATTGACAAATTCTCAAGAAAAGCCACCATGGGAAAATAAAGTATAAGTTCGGCCCATTAATTGTGTTAGCGGTGGCCATTGGATAGGTCATTACGTTCGCGCTCTCGTTCGGTTATGAACGGCGCTATTTGATCAAATAACCGCAGAGGAACGAAAAGAAAAACTCGACGCAATCGCCAATCGGCTTTTCGGGCTCCGTAAAGAGCTTGAAACGCTGATTCCTGAGTTGTTCCCTGAAGTCGACCAGATCCAGGCGCGATCAATCGTTACGGATCGAGGAACAGTCGATGATAGACATCATAGTCTCAGCCCTCAAATCAATCATCGATCTCTTATTGAAGAGAGAAGAACATCAGACGCGGCGCATCGACACGAAGCTGAAAGAGCGGCAATTAGCGGAAAAGAACAGTCTGATTCAAAGGGCCTCACTTGAAGATGTAGAGAAATATGATCCGAAGATAAAAGAACTCAAAGAGCGGATCACGACAGAGGTGAAGGTAAAGATAAACAAGTTCGAGGTGAGAAGAATGATCCTAGTAATAATCATAGGGCTCTTAT
>DATEFT010001038.1:0-16684 GCA_035280505.1 Blastocatellia bacterium
CAGGACGGCCCAGATCACGCTGAAGAAAGGTACCAGAAAGGTCACCGTGGAGGTTCGCGCCGGACCGATATTGGCGACCAATCGAAAGTAGATGAGGTAAGCCAGGCTGGTACAGATGACCGCGAGGCAGACCAGGCTCAGGGTAGCCGTCAGAGTCGGCGCCGGCCGGGGCTGAAACGCGGCCAGCGGGAGTTGGAGAACCATGGCTCCGAAGATCTGAGCGATGGCCAGCGCCATCGGCGTGTCGTCCTTAAACCGCACCCGAACATAGACCGTGCCGAATCCATAGAGCCCGGTGGCGGCGATCGCCTGCAACGCCGCCACGATCGTCGGCCGGCCGAGAGGCAGCGGATTCCAGCCGACCAGCACCACGACTCCGCACATCCCGAGCAGCAGCCCCGCCAGCTTCCGCGGCGTGAGTGGGTCCTTGATCCAGAAGGCCGCCACCACGGCCGTGCTCGCCGGCGTGATGGCATTGATGATCGCCGAGGTGCTCACATTGAGCGTGGTCAAGGCGTTGGTGATCAAGGTGAAAGGGACTCCCGCATTGACCGTCCCCAGAATCACGTAGTGCCACCACCGATTTCTGAAGGCCGGGCGGCCGCCCGTCAGCGGAATCAACATCAAGAGGGTCAGGCCCGCGATCAGCAAGCGCACCGCGATCAACCACAGGCTGCCGAAGGAGGGCGCGGCCAGACGAATGAAAATATACGACGCTCCCCAAATCGCTCCCAGGGAGACAAGCAACAAGAGGTTCCGTAACTTCATAACACCGAGATCGTACGCGATGCGCGAGTCACCGTCTTGAACGTTTGTAACCTGACCGCGCATAGGCTCCCGGGGTCAGATGAACGATCCGTTTAAAATGGCGGTTGAGGTGGCTCTGATCGGCGAAGCCGCTTTGCACCGCGGCGTCCGCGACCGGGACGCCGGCGGCCAGTTGGGCCTTGGCGCTGGCGACGCGCAGTTGCACGAGATATTCGTGCGGGGCCAGCCCGACGTGTCGTTTGAAGACCCGGCTCAGATGAACCCGGCTGACCTGCGCCGTCGCCGCCAGCGTATCGAGCGTGATCGGGCGCGGATAGTTGGCATGCAGATAGTCGCGGGCGCGAGCGACGAGGCCGGGCGCCACCGCCGGAACTGCCAGTTCCGGTTTCGGCGAGAAGAGTTCGGCCAGCGCCCCGGTCAGCAGTTCGTCCTGCGCCAGCGACTCCTCGTCGAGCACCAGCGCGTCGAACGCCCGCATCAAGGAGAGGAACAACCGGGCATCGATGAAGATGCTGGGTTGCGGAGGAGGAGGAAAGCCGTCCATGACCTGTCGCAGGCAGGACTGGGAGACCTCGATGTTTCGAAAGGAGAACCCGTTGCGGTTGACCCGGCGATTCTCGTGAACCTGGTACGGTTCGTAGAAGAGGACCGCGCCCGCGGAGACCGCTTCGCTGCGGCGACCGGTCCGCATGCTCTGGTGGCCTCGAGTCACCAACCCGATCGAGTAGCCGTCATGCAGATGCGGTTCGTAATCGACGGTCCCCGACCCCCACCGCAATTCGACTCCCGAATAGTGGACTGCCTGATAGATCTTTTGCGGCATACCCGGTCAGTGTAAAAAATCGGATTCAATTGTTCCAGGCCCGGTCGAGCCGTCGCTTCAGCCGGCCGCGCGCTTCATTGACAATCGGCGCATGGCACTGTATCGTGATGCGTTAAAGCTGTGTGTCAAGCTGAAAGTCTAAAGAGCAAAAACCGACTGAGCGGTTAGAACTGTTAAAGATGGTGAATCGAACCACACACATTTCACTGATGATCGGGACAGCGCGCATGGGTTCGGATTGCGGCGTGCGGCGGATGTGTTGTTGTTGTTGTTGCCCGCCTACTTCCAATTGGAACCGGTCGCCGATGTCTGTCATCACTTAGATTCACGATCACAGCATAGATCAAGGAAGGCCCAAGCGCCCCGGTTCCAAGAGGAGCCGGGGCGCTTCTGTTTGGCGCCCAGCGCATTCATCAGACCACCAGGAGAACTATGAGCAGCAATTCAACCCAGTTGAAAGCCTCGTCGATCCAAGCGCTCCCGGACTTCGTCCAGGACGAGTTAGCCCGTTACGAACAACAGATCAAAAAGTACCGCGCCGGGGAGTTGGGTGAGACCAAGATGCAGAAGCTTCGCTTGCAGTTCGGCACCTACGCCCAGCGGCAAGAGGGCGTCCAGATGCAGCGCATCAAGATCCCGGGCGGATACCTGACGGCCGATCAGTTGACGCGGCTGGCCGACACCGCCGACCGTTACGCCAGCAGCTTCATCCACTTCACGACCCGCGAAGACGCGCAGCTCTACTACCTGAAACTGGAAGAGGCGCCGGCGCTCCTGCGCGCCCTGGCCGAAGTGGGGATCACCACGCGCGAGGCCTGCGGCAACACGGTGCGCAACATCACGGCCTGTTATCGGGCCGGCGTCTCGCACACCGAGGCCTTCAACGTCTATCCCTACGCGCAGGCGCTGTTCCGGTACTTCGTGCGCAACAAGTACAACCAGAACATGGGGCGCAAGTTCAAGATCGCCTTCGAAGGCTGCGCCGACGATCACTCGGCCCTGGCCTTTCATGACCTGGGATTTCACGCCGTCACGCGCGAGGAGCACGGCGAGGTGCGCCGAGGTTTCCGCGTCCACGTCGGCGGCGGGATGGGGAGCGGACCGCACGTCGCCCACATCTACACCGATTTTCTTCCGGTCGAAGAGATGTTCGAGTTCAGCACGGCGGTGGTCCGCATCTTCGATCGCTACGGCGAGCGAAAGCAGCGGATGAAGGCCCGCATGAAGTTTCTGGTGCAGACCATGGGTTGGGAGAAGTTCCGGGCCGCGGTCGATGCCGAACGCCGGATTCTGGGCCCGCTGCCGCCGCTGGCCGACTTTCTCGAAGAGGCGCCGGAGCCGCCGTTCGCCGCCGCCGGGCATCTGAACACGCTCAGCCCGTTGACGGGCGATCCGGGCTTTCAGGAGTGGGCTCGCGATTCGGTGATCGAGCATCGGGTCGGCGGACTGCGCGGCGTCCACGTCCGGACCAAGCTGGGCGACGTCACCTCCGACACGGCGCGGGCGCTGGCCGAAGTCGCTCGCCGATACTCGGCGGCGGAACTGCGAGTCTCGATCGAGCAGAATCTCTTTCTGCCCTGGGTCCGGGTGGAAGACCTGCCCGAACTCTACACGGCGCTCCGGCAGATCTCGCTCGGCGAGGCCGGAGCCGAGACCGTCGCCGATGTCACGGCCTGCCCGGGAGCCGACACCTGCCGCCTCGGAATCGCTTCGGCCAAGGGGCTGGGGAGCGCCCTCTCCGAGTCCTTCTTCAACGGCCCGTTGACCGAGTATCGCGAGACGCACCGCGACCTGCAGATCAAGATCTCCGGCTGCCCGAACGGCTGCGCCCAACACGCCGTCGCCGCCATCGGATTTCACGCGGCCGCGCTCTCACAGGAGGGGCGCAACATTCCCGCCCATCTGCTCTTTCTGGGCGGGCAGGCCAATCACGGCCATCCACGGGCCGCCAAGGTGGCGGGCAAGTTCCCGGCCCGTAATGCCATCAAGGTCGTCGAGACGCTCTTCAGGCTGCATCGGTCGGAACAGTTGCCCGGCGAGGACTTCAACTCGTTCCTCGAACGGGTCGGCGATCAGCGAATCAAAGCGGAGCTGGAGCCCCTGCGGGCCATTCCGTCCTTCGAGGACGATCCGCAGTTCTATGACGATTACGGCCATGAGAACGAGCGCTTCACCGTCCGTTCGGGCGTTCGCGGCGAGTGCGCCGGCACGACCATCGCCGAGACGGTTCCGGTCTTCGAGACGGCGCACGAGCGGCTGGCGCAGGCCGGCGCGCACCTGCACCATCGCAACTACCAGCAGGCGCTGATCGAGGCCTACGAGGCCGCGGTGGCGGCGGCGCGAGTGCCGCTCTACCAGAGGCTGGTCGATCCCTTCACCTCCCTCGAAACGCTCTGGGAGTTCGAGAACATCTTCGTCCTCTCCGGCCAGACGGGCGGCTCCTGGAAGAACCTCTCCGCCGATTTCGAGAATCTGAAAGCCGGCTCCGCCGAGGAGGCGACCGCCCAGGCGGCCATCGAGACCGCCCGCGAGTTCGTCGGCTATTGTGAACAATTTTCTCCCGCAGTAGGCAGCTAGGAACGGCAGAGAAGGAGCAACACAGACCCGGCTCGGCGCACGTGGACACCACTTTTCGGGCGCCCGGCCGGGTTCGTGCATTTGGGATGTAATTAAACCGCGGTTTAGATCACTTGGCGGAGTTGTTGATCTTGGCGAGGGCCCCGGTCGCCGCCAGCCGGACCACCGTCTCCGGATCCTTTTGTAACTCGGCCAGCATCGGGATCGCCTCTTTGGCATCGGCGCCGAACTTGCCCAGAGCATCGGAGGAGCTCGATCGAACCAGCGGCTCCGAATCCTTCAATAACTCGATCAAAGCCGGGATCGCGGTCCGGGCTTCGGGGCCCATCTTTCCCAATCCCTTCGCCGCGCTGACTTTGACAAAGCGATCCCGATCCTTCAACGCTTCGAGCAGCGCGGGCATGGCGACCCGGGCCTCGGGCCCCAGCTCGCCCAGGGCGTCCGCGGCGTAACTGCGCAGGTGTTCGCTGTTGTCTTTCAAGAGCGCGGTCCAGACCGGAATCGCCGCCGACGGTTCCAGGCCGATCTGCTTGATCGAATAGGCGGAGTAGGAGCGCACCATGAATTCGCGGTCCTGCAGCAACGCCACCAATCCCGGAATCGCCGGCCTGGCTCCCGACCCGATTCGCCCCAGCGCCTCGGCCGTGTATCGGCGGACAAAACCGTTCTGATCTTTCAAGAGAACCATCAACGCGGGGACGGCCTCTGTGGCATCGACGCCGATCTTGCCGATCGTCTCGGCGGCATCCCGGCGGACATTCTCGTTCTGATCTTTTAGCAGCTCCATCAACGCCGGCAGATAACCCTTCGCCTCGCCGATGCGGCCCAGGGCGAAGGCCGCATTGGCGCGCACCAGAGCGTTCGGATCTTTGAGCAGCCCGCCCAGGGCCGGAGCGGCCGGCCGCGCCTCGGCGCCGAGCTGGCCGAGGGCGAAGGCGGCCTGGCGCCGGACCGGGGCGCCGGGATCTTTCAGGGCCTCGATCAGGGCCGGGGTCGCCGTTCCGGCTCCCGCCCCCAGATTCGCCAGGGCCTCGGCCGCAGTGGCCCGCAGATCCTCTTCCGGTGCCTTCAACAATCCGACCAGCGCCGGAACCACCGTCTGCGCTTCGCCGCCCAGGGTCTTGACCTCTTTGATCGCCGCCTGGCGAACTTGCGGATCCTTATCCTGTAACCGGCGAATCAACGCTTCGGATCTTCCCTGAGCGAAAGCCGAGGCCAGGCCTGCGGCCACCAGTAGTAATCCCAAACAGACCGGGAAGCGGAACCCGGCTAAAGAAGGTCTAATGCCAATGCTCATGATAGGCGCTCCATTATTCATTGATCTTTGGGAGAGTCGGACCGGAAGGCATTGTACCACTGAGGGCTCAATCGTCATCATCCTCTTTCCGGCTGATCCAGGCCGGAGAGTCCTCTTCGGCGTAGTCCAAAAAGTTGACCGCGTTCAGTTCCAGGCTGTCCCGCTGCCGGTCGTACCGGATGACCATCTCCAGGCTCTGGTGCCCGCTCATCATCCGGACCTGACGGTAAGAGAGCCCCTGGTCGAGGGCCCGCGTGATCGCCGTTCGCCGCAGGTCATGCGGCGAGACCTTCCCGATCCCGGTGTAGTCGCCCCAGCGTCTGACGATCTTCCAGGCCTGCGTGGCCGAGAGGGGCTTATTGAACTCCAGGGTCCGATAGTTGACCAGCGGCTGAAAAATAAACGACTGGGGTCCGTCGGTATGAAGATTCCGGCGACGGCCGCGATCGAGCTTCAGATAGGCATCGATCGCCTCTTTGACCTCCTTCGGCAGGGGAATCTTGCGCTCGCGCCCGCCCCGGCCCTCGAGTTTCAACAACCAGCGCCCGTGACTCCAGTTGATCGACGAGAGGCGCAGCCCGCAGGCTTCGCCCACCCGCAGGCTGGTCTTGAGCATCAACAGCATCAAGGCATAATCGCGCGCTCCATCGGGTTGCGAACGGTTCGGACCCGCCAGCAATCGCTGCACCTGCTCCGTGGGCAGGCACTGCCCCCGCAGCGTCCCGCCCGTCTCCGGGGACGGCACCCGGTGAGCCGTCGCCGGATTGGCCGCGACCAGTTGCCGGTCCCGCAGATATTCGTAGAGCGCCCGCACGATGGAGAGCTTGAGCGCCACGGTCGCCGGCCGCTGGCGCCGCGCCAGGAGCCGGTCACGCCACTCGGCGATCTGCCGGCTGGTGATCAGGCCCGGATCCAGCCACCCGAAGTGACCGAAGAACTCCCGGGCGACCCGTCGATAAGCGCGCCGAGTCTCGGCCGAGTTCGAGCGTTCATAGAAGGCCAGCAGTTGCCCTTCGTCAAAAGGCGCGGGGCTTCCCTGCTCCCGGTCGGGCGCGGCCTCGGGCTCAGCGGATGAATTGGAGTGCTTCGGGTCGCTCATACGGCCAGGAGATCATACGAGATCGGCGGGAATAACGAAACAGGCAGGCCGAGAAGTCCAAAGAAGTCTGGAGAAGTCTGGAGAAATCTAGAGAAGTCAAAACCGATCCCGATTCAGACTTTCCCAGACTTCTTCCGACTTCTCCAGACTTCTCTAGGCTTTTCCAGACTTTTCCGGACTTCCTCACTTAGCGGCCCATTTGCCCACTTCGCAGACGTAGAGCGTGGTCTTGGCGCCGCCGTCGGTCCGGGTGAAGAGGCTCCCGTTCGTGCAGGCTGCCGTGGGGGCGCCCTTGCCGCTCGTCCAGCTCGGGCCGGCCGCCTGCTTGAACGACTGCGCCGTGTGCTGCACGTAGGCCGAACCGTTGGCGGTCTTGCTCTCCACGCCGCCGGCGTTGGCGATGATCGAGGCCTTGTTGCTCAGCACCAGGCCGCCGCCCACCGTCAGGTTGGGCTGGGCCTGCCCCGCGCCCGAGAAGTACGAAGCGTTGTTGAAGTCCTGAACCCAGACCGAGCGCGACGCATCACCCACGGTGACGACGGTCGGAACGCTGCCGGTCTCCAGCGTGTTGTTCATAATCACCAGGCCGCGCGCGGTGTTGACCCGGATGGCCGCGGTCGAGGCGCCGGCGAAGACGTTGTTGGTGATCGCGCCGGTGACGTCCGCCTGACCGTTCATATCGATGTTGAACAGAGCCTTTTTGCCGCCGAAGACGTTCTCGTCGATCTTGATGCCCTGGGCGAATCCGTTGCTGGCGATGCGGATCAGCACCGCGTTGGAGTTGTCGATGTTCTCGAAGTAGTTGCCGGTGATCGACGAGGCATAGAGCACCTGCGCCTGGATCGCGCCGTTGAGGTTGCCCTCGATGACGTTGTTCTTGATCTGGAAGTTGGTGGAGGGGTAAGCCCCGTTGGGAAGCACCTGGTTGATGCCCAGGGTGTTGCCGCTGATGTGGTTGCGCTCGATCCAGAGGCCGGCCGCGCCGCCGGGGCCGCTGACCCGGATGCCGTCGCCGCAGAACCAGATTTCGCCGTCCGTGATCCGAACGATGGCGCTGTTGGTGGCGGCGGTCCCGCCGATGATGTGGATGCCCGCCGTCTTGAACCCGACGCCCGCGCCGTCGATGAAGAGCCCGCTCAGCGTGACCTGGTAGTTGTTGGTCAACTCGATACCGGACTGCGAGGCGGAGTTGGTGGTCAGGGTGAAGTTCATCAGTTTCAGGTTGTCGTACCCGCCCTGGTAACTGCCGATCGGCTCGCGCATCGCCGCGCCCGTGCCCGTGTAGCGCAGGACCGACCGCTTGCCGACGCCCAGAATCGAGCTGTCCTTCTTGAGGGTCAGGGTGGAGCTGAAGTTGAAGGTGCCTTCCGGGACCAGCACGGCGTAGCCGGCGTCGATCGCCTTCTGCAGGGCGGCCGAGTTGTCGGTCGTGCCGTCGCCCTTGGCGCCGAACGAAACGATGTTGCGATAGACGTTGACGCGGGGATCGTTGTCCCCGACCGCGATCGGGTCCGAACCGTTGGCCGGTTCGACGCTGAGCCTCGACATCCCCGAACCTGCGACCGTGGCATTCTGCCCGTAGACCAGCGACCCGGACGAAACAGCGAAGATGATGGCGAGTAATGAAATGATTCCGGACCGGTTGATATTGCAGGGCATCGCAAAGGTTCCTTTCAGGGTAGTCACGTTCGTATCTCCATGATGATTTGGTCGCGGATTTAACCACAACAATCTGATTGAGCCGTCACCACGCTTTGCGATAAGATGTGAGTAAGACGCACATACATCCGCTACGTAAGCGTAGTAAGGCTGTATTGCCGGTTCCTATCACCGCTTGCAGGTGGTGATAGGAACCCGATCATTGCCTGTTCTCGCCACTGTCAACACTGAAAACTGCTATTCAGATGGCATCAGACGCCTATTAACATTGCAAGAGAAGTGCCATGGAACCGACACTCTGCCCGTCATCGGCAAGTCACTTGTTCGGCAAAGTTTCGCGGGAGCCCCCGAAATTCGGGCCGATGATCGCGGGGCCGTTTTTCTGAGATTCGGAATTTAGATCCTATACTCTGGAAGGCAGTGCCTTTAGCGCTACGGCAGGTGGAGTGGGACATAGGGATATCCCTGAGGCGCTCAAGGATTACTCAAGCTGTACCTGTTAGGATGCCCACAGTCTAATACAGACACCAGCGGTGCAGGATGTACCGTCGAATGGTTGCGGTCTAGTTAAGCTACCGGTGAGCAAGGATGGTTACCGGTCAGCCATGGGCTCTCGGGAGAATGTTCGAGTAATATTCCGGTCGCACTAAGTCAGGCAGGTACAGATTGCCCAGTTGCTCAATATTAGTCATTACACAGCTCATTCAGAAGTAAGGTTCACACTAACAATATAGAACTTCGGTTCCGGTTTCAGATCCCAGGTTACCTCACCCATTAACAGATCTGAGTTCGGATCGGTCTATATTCAAGCCTAAGATACGATAAAAATTTGATCCAGCAAGCGCCCGTCGGCGGATGTGTATTCGGGTTCATGCAAAATTCGACGCCGCCTCGCGTTAGAGGCTTCCCTAAGTGGTAGCGCGTGCCCTCTCCTTTCGCATTGGAACGAGAGCGGCAGGCAGGAGTCATTGACCGCCCGTCATCGCTCGAGGGTCGTATGAAAACTTGGCTGAAAATCATGCTGCTGGCCGTCCTGTACCTCAATTCGCCCCGGATCGCCCTGGGGCAAGAACCAGCCGAGAAGGTCGCGGCGCCGGCGGAGGCGCCGGCCACAGCGGCGGTCTCGCCCATCACCAGCCGGTACTACATCGGTTCCGGAGACGTGCTGGACATTCGCGTCTACAATCGCCCTGCACTCTCGCTCGACGCGGTGCGGGTCGATAGTCGCGGGATGATCCGAATGCCGCTGATCGAAGATGAGATCCAGGCGGCCTGCCGAACCGAGAGCGAGCTGGCCCGGGAGATCACCGCCGGCTATCTTAAATATCAAAGAAATCCTCAGGTCTTCGTCTACGTCAAAGAGTACAACTCGCAACCGGTAGCCGTGATCGGCGCGGTCAACAAACCGGGGCGCTTTCAATTACAGCGCCGCGTGCGGCTGCTGGAGCTGATCACGTTTGCCGGCGGACCGACCGAGAAGGCGGGCAAGCGAGTCCAGCTCGCCCATACTCCCGGGCTTCCGACCTGCGATCCATCGGGATCGATCTCGGCGCCGGGAGAGACCGCCAGCGATCTCGAAATTTATGATTTCAACGACACGCTGGTCGGAAACGACAAATCCAACCCCTACATCCAACCCGGAGACGTGATCACCGTGACCGAGGCCGAACAGGCCTTCGTGACCGGAAACGTCTTCAAACCTTCAGCCGTCGTCCTCAAGGAGTCGGTCACGGTCTCACAAGCCGTGGCCATGGCCGGAGGCACGTTGCCGGACAGCAACCTCACCCGCATCCGGCTGATCCGGCGGACGCCCGGAGCCGCCACCAAGTCCGAAACCCTGATCAACCTGACGGCGATCAATCAACGTCGAGCCGACGACCCCAGGCTCGAACCGGGAGATATCGTGGAGGTGCCCACCACGGGCGGAAAGAAATTCTTGCGAAGCCTGCTGGGCGCGGTCGTGCCGGCCACCGCCAATCTCCCGATCTACGTTCTGCGTTAATCAAGATGTGAGATTCGAGATTTGAGCTTCCCGTTCTCAAATCTCGAACCTCACCTCTCAAATCCGTCTCCCATCCCCCCTATGAATGAAATTCACAGAGCAAAACAGATCGCATTGACGAGTTCGGAACGGGCTGAAGTTCCGACGACTCACGCTCGTCCGCCGTTGAATCGGGATCCCGAGCCGTCGCGAGGCCAGATGGTGCACCTGCGCGATTACCTGCGCATGGTGCGAAAACGGCTGTGGTTGATCGCCGGGATCGCCGCCTTCGTGCCGATGTTGACGGCGATCTACATGGCGCGCAAACCGGACGTCTATCTCGCGCAGGCGCTGCTGCAGGTCGATTCCGAGGATGCGAACCAGGCGCTCGTCAATTCCAAAAACAGTTCCGTGGTGCTCAGCAACGCCGCCAACGAATCGGCCTATTTCAACACGCAACTGCGGATCCTGACCAGCCCGGGCCTCTTGCGCCGGGTCACCCGAACCCTCGATCTGGAACACCAGAAAGGGTTCCTCGAACGGGAAGCGCTCCAGCAGCACTCGACCTGGCAGGGTCTCATCCGGATGGTGGGACTCGGCAACCAGGATGGGGAGAAAGAGAAGAGCGCGAAGGAGGGAGAAAATCCACAGTCTCAGATGTCCCCCCCGGCCGCGCCCCAGACGGCCATCTCGCCGGCCACAGCCCACGAAGGCCCGATGGAGGCCGAACGGCTGGCGCGTTACGTCAAGGAGCTCGGAGACAATCTCCAGGTCGAGCCGGTGATCGATAAACGCCTGGGCTACGGCCGCGACATCACGCGGCTGATCGAGATTCGTTTCAGCAATCACGATCCCCAGATGGCGGCCAAAGTGGCCAACGCGATCGCCGACGTGCACGCGCTGGCCAGCCTGGAACGCAAGGCGGAGAAGAACGTCTCGACCGGCGATTTCCTGCAGAAGCGAATCGCCGAGTTACAGGCCCAGATCCGAACCGGCGAAGAGCGCCTGATCGCTTACGCCAAGAGCAATCAGATCCTCTCGCTCGACGCGAACCAGAACACCGTGGTCGAACGGCTGACCGGCCTCAACCGGCAACTGCTCGAGGCCGAGAACGAGCGAAAACTGGCCGAGACCTCCTATCAGGCGGCGCTGGCGCCCGGCGCCGCGCTGGCCCTGGCGGAAGAGAACACCAACAAGCAGGCCAACGACCTCAAGACCAAGCTGGCCGAGTTGCGGCAACGCCGCGCGCAACTGCTGGTCGAAAACACCGAACGCTGGCCGGAAGTGCAGGAGATCACCCAGCAGATCGGCGTCGTCGAAAAGGAGATCGACTCCGCCCGGGTCCGCTCGACCGACGTCATGCTGACCAATCTCCAGACCCGGTACCGGCAGGCGCAGGCGCGCGAACAGTCCCTGCGCAACTCCTTCAATCAACAACGCGGCGAGACCCTGACGCAAAACGAAGCCGCCATCAACTATCGCATCATTCAACAGGAGATCGAGACCAATAAAGAGCTGCTCAACGGGCTGCTCCAAAACTATAAAGAGAACGACGTGGTGCTGGCCGGCGTCTACAACAACGTCCGGGTGATCGACTATGCGAGCGCTCCGGATCGGCCGGTCGGTCCGCGAAGATTACAGAGCGTCCTGCTGGCGCTCTTCTTCTCCCTGCCGATCGGAGTCGGGCTGGCCATTCTGCTGGAGTACCTGGACAGCTCGATCGTCTCGGTCGACGATGTCGAGAAGGTGTTGCAGTTGCCGGCGCTGGTGGCGGTCCCGGCCACCAAGGAGTTGCGGCAGGCTCAGTGGCAACCCGAGGGAACCTTCAAGACCGCGCCCAACTCGTCGCTGGCCGAGGCCTACCGGCAGTTGCGCACGGCGATTCTGCTCTCGACGCCGGGGCGCGCGCCGAAGACGCTGCTCGTGACCTCCAGCCTGCCGTCGGAGGGCAAGACGACCACGGCCGTCAACCTGGCCGTCAGCCTGGCGGCGACGACCGAACAGGTCAAAGTGCTGATCATCGACGGCGACCTGCGGCGCCCGCGGCTACGCTCGATCTTCAAGATGCGTTCGGGGCCGGGCCTCAGTTCCTATCTGTCGAGCGGGATGGCTTACGAAGAGCTGCGGACCATCATCGAATATCGTCCGGCCTGCAACCTCCATCTGCTCACGGCCGGCCCGATCCCGCCCAATCCGGCCGAACTGCTGGGCTCGGAGCGCATGCGCCATCTGATCTCCACGCTCGAGGACGATTTCAACTATATCGTGATCGACTCCGCGCCGGCCGCTTCGCTCACCGATGCGGTGCTGCTCTCGCTGATGGTGGACGGCGTGCTGCTGGTCGTGCGGAGCGGAGTGACGCCGCGGGAGGTCGTGCTGCGATCGCGGCAGATGCTGCTCGGAGCGGGCGCCAAGATCTTCGGAGTCATTCTGAACCAGTTGTCGCAACGATCGACCGGCTACTACTATCAGAACTACAAGTACACGCAGCAGCAGACGAACGCGGAGCAAGGCGGCGACGCGCCGCCCTCGACGCCGGCGCCCGAGTCAGCGCGAGATCTGGCGCCCGAGTTGCAAGATCACCTGCCTCCCGACCCGCAAGAGGAGGCCTTCGATGATGAACCGTCGATCGACGATTATCTGCCGCCGAAGCCCGCGCGCGCGCGCCTCGCGAGGAGTCGCTTTTCAGTTGGAGGGGCCGGTCAGCCGGAAGTCGCCCGTAATTGGGATGCACGCCTGATTGCCGGGCCCCTCCACGCTGACAGTGTGGCCGCGCCCGAGAGCCGGGCGAACAGCGGCGAACGGCGAACGGCGAACGGCGACCCGATCGACGAAGACAGGTTTCAGACCCTCTGCACGACCTTCGACGATCCTTCGCGTGAGACCCGCGAGGAGGCGGCGGCGGAGATCCTGAGCGATCAGCGGAATTCGATCAACCTCTTGACGCGCGCGTTGCGCGAAGCCTCGCCGGCCCGGCGGCGGCGAATCGGTTCCGCTCTCGGCAGTTCGGGCGCGCTGGAGTCGGCCCTCGACGACCTCGCCTCCGGAGATCCGGCTCAGACGGCGCAGGCTTCTTCATTACTGTTCCTGGCCGCCAAGGCGGGCGAGATCCGGCCGCTGCTGCGCGCCGTTCAAGAGCGCCCGGAGAACGAGGTGCGGGTCACGGTGATCGAACTCCTCGCCTCGAGCGGACAGGCCGAGGTCCTGCCGGCGCTCTCCGATCTGGCTCACTCCGAATCGCTGCCCCCCGCCGTCTATGCCGCGGTGATGGAGGCCATCTATCAGCTTCGCGGCGCCAGCCGCTAATCCTCGACCGGCATGAACTATCAAACTCTCTACTATCCCGAGAGCCGGTTCGGCGGATTCACGGATGTCGACGGCACGCTCGCCTTCTACACTCGCGCGCAGGCGATGCTCACCGCCTCTTCCGTCGTTCTCGACGTCGGATGCGGCCGGGGAGCCTATGCCGAGGACCCGGTCCCGGTCCGGAAAGAGCGGCGCATCTTCAAGGGCCGATGCCAGAGGGTGATCGGGATCGACGTCGATCAGGAGGCCGGGGAGAATCCCTTCATCGACGAGTTTCGACGGATCGAGGGCGGCCGCTGGCCGGTGGCCGACGGCTCCATCGACCTCTGCCTCAGCGATTGCGTGCTGGAGCACGTCGAGAACCCGGAACTGTTCTTCAACGAGTGCCGCCGCGTCCTGAAGGTCGGCGGCGGCCTCTGCCTGCGGACGCCGAACGTCAGAAGTTATATCGGGCTCTCCTCGCTCCTGATCCCGTCGCGCTATCACGCGGCCGTCGTCAGCCGGGTGCAGAGCGAGAGGAAGGCCGAGGACGTCTTCCCGACCTTCTACCGGTGCAACACTCGCGGCAAGCTCCGGGAGATGCTCGATCGATACGGGTTCGATCACTGCGTCTACGGGCACGAGTCAGAACCGTACTACCTGTCCTTCTCGCGCCTCTGTTACTACCTGGGCGTGCTGCATCAACGGTTCTCCCTGAAATATTTCAAAGCCTCGATCTTCGCCTTCGCGCTTAAACGAAGCCGGAACGACGGTCCTTCAGAGGCACCTCTGGCAGAGTCGCCTCTGGAGCGACCGGAGGGCCGGCTCGATTCACCGTGGGGTGGTCGAGGGTGCGGCGGCGACGCCGGGAGTTGACTGGAGCCGCTATCGCCTCCCGCGTCGTCTCCGCGTTCTCGACCCCTCCGCGGTGAAGAAATGTTGACTAAAGATCGCCCCTCTTCGATTTCGGAACCGCGGACCTCGGAAAGCGGCAGCCTCAAGGCCCGGTATGTCAGCGCCGCGTTCTATTCGGGGCTCGGCGGCGGACTCAATCAGATGCTCTACGGTCTGACGCCGATCATCGTGGCTCGATACCTGGGTCCGCATAACTATGGGATCTACTCCCTGATCATGTCGTTGACCGGAATGGTGGTGGCCATCTTTTCGCTGGGGCAGAACTCGGCGTTACACAAACTGCTTCCGGAGTACTCGGTCCGCGATCCGCGGGCCGGCGGCGCGATCCTGGCCAACGTCCTGTTGTTCACCTCCGTGGCCCTGATCGTCGTCTGCGCGGTCTTCTTCGGCGTCTCCGAACAGGTGGCCGTGCACGTCTACCGCGACCGATCGCTGAACGGCATCTTTCAAGTGTGCGCGCCCATGATGCTCTTGCTGGCGCTCTTCAACCTGGCCGGCAGCGCCGTCGCCGGGATGCAGGACTTCAAGGCCTACCATCAGATTCTGCTGGCGCGGAACCTGGCCTTGATCGCGGCGGCGTGGCTGGGAGTGCGGCTCTGGGGGCTGCCCGGCGCGGTCGGAGCCCAGTTGCTGGCCGGCCTCGGAGGGCTGATCTGCATGGTGATCAGAACCCGGCAACTGGCCGCCGAGCGTTTTCCGGCGACGGAGAGCCCCATCTTCTCGCGGCGGATCTTGAAGATCGTCTTCTCTTTCGTGCTGCCCACGCTCCTGGTCACGATGTTGAATATTCCGGTCTACTGGTGGGCCAACACGATGGTGGCGAGAACCGCCGGATTCGAGCAGGCCGGGCTCTTCGGCGCCGCCTACACCATCGCCCAATGGATAACGATCGTGCCGATCAGCCTCTATCCGGTGATTATGACTTACACCTCCGAGGCCCAGAGCGCCGCGACGGCGGAGTTCTTCAGCGGCCTCGTCAGCGGCAACCTGCGGCTGGTCTGGTCGCTGACCCTGCCGATCGCGGTCGTGTGCGCGATCCTGGCGCCGATCTCGCTCCGGCTCTTATACGGCCCGGCCTATGCCGGCGCGGGGCCGCTCGTCTTCGTCCTGAGCTTCACGGCGGTCCTCATGGTCGTCATCGGCCTGATCAACACGGTCATCGCGGCCTCAGGCCGCATGTGGCATGGGCTGGGAATCACTCTGGGTTGGGCCCTGATCCTGGTCCTGGCCTGCCTGTTCATGATTCCGAGATGGGGCGCGGCCGGCAGTTCGATCGCCTTCGCCGTCTCGCATCTGGTCTACCTGGCCGGCGGATGTCTCTATCTGCGATGGGCGATGCTGGTCGAATGCGCCGGGGCCGGCCGCCTTCTGGTTTTGACGCTGCTCGGTTTTGCGGCCGCCCTGCCCTGCACCCTGGCCGATTCCGCCCTCGCGACCTCGCTGCTGGGAGGGCTGCTGTTGCTGGCGATCGTCGCCGCCGAATGGCGGTGGGTCTACGGCACCGAAGAGCGCCTGGCCTTCCGCCGCCTGGCCGCCAATTTTCTCGAACGCTGACCGAGTACTTTGTCGGGTTACAAATCGCGAAAGACGCGAAAGGTATTTGATTCCGCTTTAAAGCACCGAGGTAATCAGATGACTTCTCTCAAGACGACGCTCAAGACCTATCTGCCTCCGAGCGTGCTGGCGTTCTCGCAGGCCCTGCGTTACCGGAACCGGCCGATCAGGTCGATCTTCACCAAACTCTACTACGAACCCAACTGTCATCTCGAAGTGATCTCGGGGCCCGGCTCCGACCTCATTCAGACGGCGGCGATCGTCCGCGAGCTTCCGCGATTGCTGGAAGAGCTGCGGGTTCAGACGCTGCTCGACGCGCCGTGCGGTGACTTTCATTGGATGCAGCATGTCGATCTCGGCACGGCCGGCTATCTCGGAATCGACATCGTCGAGGAGCAGGTCAGGCGGAACCAATTGGAGTATGCCAGGCCGGGACGACGGTTCAGGTGCCTGGACGTCACCGCCGATCCGTTGCCCCGGACGGAACTGATCCTCTCCCGCGATCTGCTGGTTCATCTGTCGTTCCGCGACCTCGAGGCCGCGCTTCGGAATTTCAAACGAAGCATGTCCGAGTACTTGTTGACCACAACATTTCCGCAACTGGAGAAGAATGCGGACATCCTGACCGGAAACTGGCGGCCGATCAACCTGCAGTTGCCGCCCTTCAATTTTCCGAGCCCGCGGCGATTGATCAACGAGCAGTGCACCGAGAACGACGGTCTGTAC
>DATEFT010001039.1:0-3194 GCA_035280505.1 Blastocatellia bacterium
CACGCCGTTCTCGGGCAGGCGCCGCACCTGGTCTTGATGGATGAACTGAAGCCGGCATTTGGACTGGGCGGGCTGCATCCAGTCTTCGGCCCGCTCGATCTCGATCTCGTGGACCCCCACGCCCCAGCCCTCTTCCGCCCGACCGACCTCGCCCCCCAGGGCGTCGGCGAGCAGTTGGTGACCGAAACAGATCCCGACGAAGGGCCGGTCGGCCTCGGCCAGACGCTGGACGAAGACCCGCAAGGCCTGAATCCAATCGATCCGGTCGTAGACCGAATATCGTGACCCCGTGCAGAGATAGGCGTCGCAGGCCTCGGGCGCGGCCGGCAATTCGCCGTTACAGACATCGAAGGGGACCAGGCTGAGATCGGGCGCATATCGATCGAGCAGACCCGTGAACATCTCTCGATAGTCGCCGGCGAACCGGCGATAGCCTTCAGCCACATGATCGCATTCGAGCAGGCCGACCTTCATCATCAAAGCTCCAATCGTAGATGGAACGATTTCGGCCGGGTGAACGCATCGAACCCCAGTTTAGAGAGCGTACATCCGCGCCCCGAATCTTTCTCCCCCGTCCAGGCCAGCGCCGGATCGAGATAATCGCACCGGTTCATAAAGCAGGTCCCGGTCTCGAGCTCTTCGCTGATGGCCAGAACCGCCTCGACCTCCCGGGTCCAGATCGAGGCCGTCAAACCGTACCGGCTATCGTTCATGAGCCGGGTGGCCTCTTCATCGTCTTTCACCGGCATGATGCCGACCACCGGCCCGAAGGTCTCTTCGGTCATGACCAGCATCTCGTGATTCACCTCGACCAGGACCTGCGGCGCCATGTAGGGCGTCTCCGGCCGGGCGGCGGGAAAGTGGGCCGGATCGATCAGGGCCCTCGCGCCCTTGCGCAACGCGTCATCGACGTGAGTCCGCGCTCGATCCGCGGCCTCCAGCCGCACCAGCGGCCCCAGGGTCGTCTCCGGATCCAGCGGGTGGCCGAGCCGGTACTGCCGGGTCAGGCTGACGAAGCCGTCGACGAATCGATCGTAGAGGTCGCGATGAACGTAGATGCGTTCGACCGCGCAGCACGATTGGCCCGAATTGAAATAGGCTCCGTCCACCAGATTCTCAATCGTCGCCTCCAACTGGGCATCGGGCCGGACATAGGCCGGGTCCTTGCCGCCGAGTTCCAACCCGGTCGCGATGAACCGTTCGCCGGCGGCTCGCTGCACCGCATGCCCTCCGGCCACCGAGCCCGTGAAGGCCACAAAGCCGATTCGCGGATCCCGAATGACCTCCGCCACCTGGTCATGATCGATGTGCAGAAATTGGAAGACGCCCTCGGGCAGACCGGCCTCCCGGAAAGCTTCGGCATAGCGTTCGGCGACCAGCGGAGTCTGAGGAGCGATCTTCAGAATCACGCTGTTGCCCGCCAGCAACGCCGGGACGACGGCGTTGACCGAGGCCAGCCACGGATAGTTCCAGGGAGCCAGGACCAGGACCACTCCGACCGGCTCGCGGCGAATGAATCGCCGAAAGTTGGCTTGCGGTTCGATCGCGATCTCGGCCAGTTCGGTCTCGGCAATCCCGGCCATATAATTGACCCGCTCCTGAAAGCCTCGCCGAATCTCGAACGGGCTGTAGACGATCGGCCGCCCGATCTGCCGGGTCAACTCTTCGCCGATCACGTCGGCGCGATCGAGCAGCCGGGCGAGCATCCGGCGGCAGAGTTCGGCCCGCTCTCCGACCGGCACCCGCTTCCAGCCGCGTTGGGCGGCGGCGGCCCGGGCCAGCGCCTCCTCAATCCGTGGGGCCGATGCCAGTTCGCGCTCGACATAGACCGACCCGTCGATCGGGCTGATCGTCTGCTGGATTCGTTGGTTCATAGATCGTGCTACTCCGGTGTGACGTAGGCCCCCGTGATTCCGCCGTCGACCATGAATTCAGTCCCGGTGACGTATGACGATTCGTCCGAGGCCAGGTAGAGCGCGGCATAGGCGATCTCGCGGGCCTCGCCGAATCGCCCCATCGGAATGTGCACCAGACGCCGCTGCCGCTTCTCTTCGGTATTCAGGTAGCTCATCAAGAGCTCCGTTCGCAGCGGCCCCGGGCACAGGGCATTGACCCGGATCTTTTCGCGGGCGTGAATGATCGCCAGTTCCCGAGTCATCGAGAGCACCGCGCCCTTGCTCGCGGTGTAGGCGACCTGAGGCGTCGCGGCGCCCATCACCGCCACGAACGACGCGGTGTTGATGATGGAGCCGCCGCCGGCCCGGCGCAGCGCCGGAATTCCGTATTTGCAGCCCAGGAAGACCCCCTTCGCATTGACGTTCATGGTCAGGTTCCAGATCGCCTCTTCGGTCGTGACCGCGTTGTCATCCTGGTGATGCATGATCCCCGCGTTGTTGAACAGAATCTGGAGTTGTCCGAACTCCTTCTCGGCAAAAGCGACCATCCGTTCACAATCGCCGGCCACCGAGACGTCGGCGCGAATGAAGGCCGCCCGCCCGTCCGCCGCCCTGATCATCTCGGCGGTCTCCGGCCCGCCTCGCTCGTCGATGTCGACGACGATCACCGCCGCGCCCTCACCCGCGAAGAGGATGGCCGATTCACGGCCGATGCCGCTCGCCGCCCCCGTAATCAATGCAACCTTGTCTTTCAGTCTCATAGCTTTGAAAACCAGGTCCGTCTAGTTTTATTTGAACCGCGAAAGACGCGAAATACGCGAAATCAACTCCATTCCGCGTCTTTCGCGTATTTCGCGGTTAGAAACAGATCTGCGCCTGCTAGATTCTCTCGAAGTACCGTTTCCGCTCCCAATCCGTCACGGACGAATTGAAGGTCGCCTGCTCGGTGCGGAAGAAGTGCGTGTAGTGTTCGATGACGTCCTCACCGAAAGCCTGCCGGGCGAAATCGCTGGCGGCGAAGCGATCGGTCGCCTCCGCCAGCGTGTAGGGCACGCGCGGCAGATGCTTGGCGGCATAGATGTCGCCGACAAAACAGTCCGGCGGCTCGATCTTGTTCCGGATTCCGTCCAGCCCCGAAGCGAGCGCCGCCGCATAGGCCAGATACGGATTGCAATCCGCGCCGGGAATGCGGCATTCGATCCGCAGGCTCTGATCATGGCCGACGACGCGAAAACCGCCGGTCCGGTTGTCGTAGCTCCAGGCCAGGCGCGTCGGCGCCCACGACCCGTCCACATACCG
>DATEFT010001040.1:0-18750 GCA_035280505.1 Blastocatellia bacterium
GATCGCGCCCTGGTGGCCCTTGAGCGCGAGCAGTTCCAGGCCGGTGGCCGGGTCCCAGATCCGGATCGTCTGGTCTTCGCCGGCTGAGACCAGGCGTTTTCCGTCGGGTGAGAAGGCGACGGTGCGCGGATCGCCGCTGTGTCCTCTGAGGACCCGGATCTCGCGGCCGGTCGCGGCCTCCCAGAGCTTGACCAGATGATGGTGGCTGCCGGTTGCGATCAGCTTCCCATCGGGCGAATACCTCGCCGTGGCGAGAGCCGGGAACTCCAGCAGTTGGGCGCCGGTCTTCACATCCCAGACCCGGGCCCGGCTATCGAGCCCCGCCGAGACCAGTCTATTTCCGTCGGGAGAGAAGTCGACCGTGATCACCTCGCCGTGATGCCCTTCGATCGTCAGCCGCTCCCGCCCGGTAGCAGCGTCCCACAATTTGATCAGGTGATCCTCGCCGCCGGTGGCCAACGTTCGACCGTCCGGAGAGAACGCAGTGGAGGAGACCTCCTTGTGATGCCCTCTCAGCGTGGCCAGGATCCGGCCGGTTCCGGCGTCGCGCAATTCGGCGACAGCCTCTCGGTCCTGAAACCGGCCGGTGACGGCGATCGATCGGCCGTCCGGCGAGAAGACGACTCTTTGAAAAGAGTACTGAGGACGGCGAATCGTGGTTAGCAGCCGGCCGGTCGCGGCGTCCCAATGGGTGAGCGTGCCGAAGGCATCGACGACGGCAAAGGTCGTTCCATCCGGAGAGATCGCCACGCCGCTATTGCTCAGATCGGTGATGACCAGCGGCAATTCGAGTCTTCCCAGGTCGAAGCTTCGCGTGGTGTCGCCGATCGTACAGAAGACCGAGGTCCGTGAGGGATCCGGTTGAAAGAGCACGGTATCGATCTCAAACTCGCAATCCACCCGGGCCGCCTCGCGGCCGGTCTCCCGGTCCCAGAATCGGATCGTCCGATCCTCGCCCGCCGAGACGATGGTCTTGCCGTCCGGCGAGAACCCCACGCTCCAGACGAGGCCCTGGTGTCCCGGATAGGATTGGCGCAACTCTCGACTCTCCAGATCCCAGACCCGAACGTAACCGTCCCTGGTCCCCGCCGCCAATAACTTTCCATCGCCGGAGAACGAAGAGTGGAGAATGTCGTCCGTGCTGCCGCGAAGGACGGCGGACGGTTGGAACGTTTTGAGATTGAACAGGCGGATGGTCGAGTCTCCGGTCCCGCCGATGGCCAGGGACTGGCCGTCCGGAGAGAACTGGACGGTCCGGACCTTGGTGCCGGCGAAGGCGAAGGTCTGCCGCAACTCTCCGGAGTCTATTCTCCACAGCCTGGCGGCGGCATCGCCTCCGCCGGTGACGAGAGTCCGGCCATCCGGAGAGAGTGCGACCGTGTAGACTCGCCGGTCACCGTGTCCGCGCTGCTCAAAGATCATTTTTCCGGAGGCGACGTCCCAGACCCTGGCCAATCCGGTCGCCCCGCCGGCTGCCAGCCTCTTCCCGTCGCGCGAGAGGGCCAGGCCGCGGATCTCCTCGCCGAGCGAGGCGAAGAGGCCTTCCGGTCGTCTGGTGTCGAGATTCCATTTCTCGATGTTGCCGGCGCGCGATCCGATCAAGAGTCGTTTGCCGTCCGGCGTGATCGCCAGCTCACCGACGATGGCCTCATGCTGCAGTCTCCATTGTTCGGTGTGCAGCGCGTTCCAGAGGAAATACCACTCGAAGCCGCGCCAGTCCTCTGCTCGCGGCGAACTGAAACCGGATCGGTATCGTTCGACCAGCTCGCCGGCCCGTTCCAGATTTTTATCCAGCAGGTCGTTGCCGGCCTGCCGCATGTCGGCCGCATATAAGAGTCGAAGCTGCTGGTGAGCCTGCGCCTCCGCCACCCGGGCCTGTCGCATCAGGTAACCGATGGAGCCGAGTAGCATCAAAAACACCAGTCCGGCGATGGAGACGCCCGCTTTGTGCCGCTTCAGGTACTTGGTCGTCAAATAGATCATCGTGCCCTGGCGGGCGGCGACCGGGTCGCCGCGCAGGTGCCGCGCGAGGTCTTCGCTGAGATCGTTGGCCGAGTGATAACGGTGAAGAGGCTCCTGACGCAGGGCCTTCAGGACGATGGCGTCCAGATCGCCTTGCAGCCGGCGGCCGAGTTCCGCCGCCAGCGGAGCCGCCTGATGGATCACGACACTGGGGGACGGCGGCTCGTGCTCGCTGATTATCCTGGCGGCTTCGTGGGGCATTCTGCTCTGCAATTGGTAAGGCCGATGGCCCGTGAGCAGTTCGTACAGGACGACGCCGAGCGAGTAGACGTCGCTGGCGGTGGTGATGTTCTCACCATGCATCTGTTCCGGGCTGGCGTATTCCAGGGTCATGGCCTGCACCCCGGGTTGCGTGGGAGGCAGATCGCCGGCGTCCAGCTCCAGCAGGGCCGGGGCGAGCAGTTTGGCGATCCCGAAATCGAGCAGCTTCACCGTGCCGTCGTTGGTGACCAGGATATTGCTCGGTTTCAAATCGCGGTGGACGACCAGGTGGCCGTGGGCATATTCGACCGCCGCGCAGACTTGCTGAAAGAGCCTCAATCGTTCCGTGATGGAGAGCTGACGGGAGTCGGAGTACTGGGTGATCGGCAGCCCGGGGACATACTCCATGACCACGTACTGCCAACCGTCCGCGGTCACGCCGCCGTCCAGCAAACGCCCGATGTGCGGGTGGTCGAGCCGCGCCAGAATGCGGCGCTCCTGGCGAAAGCGCCGCTCGATCTCATCGGTGATCAGCCCGGGCCAGATCAGTTTGATGGCCACCTGTTTGCGATAGACGTCGTCGGCGCGTTCGGAGAGATAGACCGCGCTCATCCCTCCCCGGCCGATCAGGCGGATCACGCGGTACGGCCCGATCATGCGCCCGATGGCCTGCGGGCCCTCATCGGCGGCAGCCACGATGGCCGCCGCGCTCACGATCAGCGGCTCTTCCAGAAAATCCACCGCCTCTTCGTAATCGCGCAACAGTTGTTCGAGCTGCGCCCGGACCTGGGGGTCCTCATCGCGGATCGAGGCCAGGAACGCCGGCCGCTCTCCGGCTTCGCACTGCAAGGCCGCTTCGAACAGCGTCTTAATTTTTCGCCATTGCTCGGCTACCACAGCTTCGCGCTGGCCTCCATTTGCGGATTCGTCCATAATACGCTTTGTCCCGTGCCATAATGCGTATCACTCAGCAAAAATAGCTCATTCGACCAACCAGTAATTAATACTTGCTCACGGATTCGAGGTGTCGAGCAGGAGGATTTACCGTGTTAGATCTGACCTCGGCCACATTTACGACCCTTTTCAAACGATGGCACAGCGGCGACCAGGAGGCCGGCGAACAGTTGTTTCGAATGATCTATCAGGATTTGCTGCGCCTGGCTCAAAATTATCTCAAAAACGATCGGGCCGGGCGAGCCATTCAGGCCACGACGCTGGTCCATGAAGCCTATCTCCGGATGTTCGGGAAAGAGAAGGTCGAGATCGAGAACCGCGCCCATTTCTTCGTGATCGCGACCAGACAGATGCGCCGCATTCTGATCGACCTTTCGCGCCGGAACCGCCACGCCGTCGTCAATCATGACCTGGATAGTCTGCTGCCGGAGGAACTGCTGATCTCGGCGAAGGCGCCTAATGTCGATCTGCTGGCCCTGGACGAAGCCCTGATCGAACTCGAGAAGATCGATGAGCGAGCCTGCCGGGTGGTCGAATTACGTTACATCGGGGGCTTGACCGAGATCGAAGCCGCGGAAGTGCTGCAGATCTCGGTGGCCACGCTCAAACGCGACTGGACCTTCGCCCGGACCTGGCTCTTCGGCCGCCTGAGGTAGGATTGTGATTTAAGAATCAAACCGCGAAAGACGCGAAATCGATAAATTTTCGCGTCTTTCGCGGTTTAGAATAGTGATTTCGAGTAACATACTTTCCAATCTCAAATCGAGGTGGACTATGGAATCCGGCTGGCAATTCTGGATCGATCGCGGCGGCACCTTCACCGACCTCGTCGGGAGGCGTCCCGACGGATCGATCGTGACCCACAAGTTGTTATCGGAGAATCCCGAGCGGTACCGCGATGCGGCGGTGGCGGGCATCCGTCACCTGCTCGGAATCGACGCCGGCGCCCCGATCCCGTCCGGGCTGATCGACTCGGTCAAGATGGGGACCACGGTCGCCACCAATGCGCTGCTGGAGCGCCGGGGCGAGCCGACGGTCCTCTTCGTCACGAAGGGCTTCGGTGATGCGCTGCGCATCGCCTATCAGAATCGCCCGCGCCTCTTCGATCGCGAGATCCGATTGCCGGAACTGCTCTATCGGCGAGTGGTCGAGGTGGTCGAACGGATCGGCGCGCAGGGCGAGGTGGTGACCCCGCTCGATGAGTCGCGGACGCGGGCCGCGCTCGAGGCGGCGTCGGCCGAGGGGTTCCGCAGTCTCGCGGTCGTATTCATGCACGGATATCGCTTTCCGCGGCATGAACAGCGCGTGGCCGAGATGGCGCGTGAGGCCGGCTTCACGCAGGTCTCGGTCTCTCACCTGGTCAGTCCCCTGATGAAGTTCGTCTCGCGCGGAGACACGACGGTGGTGGACGCCTACCTGTCGCCGATCCTCCGGCGCTACGTCGATCAGGTGGCCTCCGAACTGCCCGAGGCCCGCCTCATGTTCATGCAGTCGAACGGGGGGCTGACCGACGCCCGCCGTTTTCAGGGCAAGGACTCGATCCTCTCGGGCCCGGCCGGCGGCATCATCGGCCTGGTCCGCACTTCGGAACTGGCCGGGTTCAAACAGGTGATCGGCTTCGACATGGGCGGCACCTCCACGGACGTCTCGCACTATGCCGGCGAGTTCGAGCGCGAGTTCGAGACCCAGGTGGCGGGCGTGCGGATGCGGGCTCCGATGATGTCGATCCATACCATTGCGGCCGGCGGCGGCTCGATTCTGCACTTCGACGGTCAACGCTATCAGGTCGGGCCGGATTCGGCCGGCGCCAATCCGGGCCCCGCTTGCTATCGGCGCGGCGGGCCGCTGACGGTCACCGACTGCAACGTCATGCTGGGCAAGATTCAGCCCGCCTGTTTTCCCAGGGTCTTCGGGCCGCAGGGCGATCAATCGCTCGACCCGGAGATCGTGCGCGAGAAGTTCGGCGCGCTGGCCGCCGAGATCGAGGCCGCCACCGGGATCCGGCGGGCGCCGGAGGAGGTGGCCGAAGGGTTCATCCGAGTGGCGGTCGCCAACATGGCCAACGCCATCAAATACATCTCCGTGCAGCGTGGCCACGACGTGACTCGCTACACACTCACCTGTTTCGGCGGGGCCGGCGGTCAACACGCCTGCCTCGTGGCCGACGAATTGGGGATGACGAGTATCTACATCCATCCGCTCGCCGGGGTCATGTCGGCCTACGGCATGGGGCTGGCCGACATCACCGCGATGCGTGAACAGGCGGTGGAGCTGCGGATGGAGCCGGAGGCCTGCGGAAAGATTCGAACGGAGCTGGATCGATTGGGCGAGGCGGCCCGGCAAGAAGTGCTGGGTCAAGGAGTGGCGCCCGAGCGCATCGAGCTGCGCGAACGGCTGCATCTGCGTTATGAGGGCACCGACTCCGCGCTCGTGGTGCCGTTCGGAGAACTCGCCGACGCGCAGCGAAGTTTCGACGCGGCCTACCAGCGCCGCTTCGGGTTCCTGATGCCGGGGCGAAGGCTGATCGTCGAAGCCGTCTCGGTCGAAGCGGCCGGCCGGTCGGAGCCGGTGATCGAAGCCCCGGCCGCCGGGACCGGCGCGCCCGCGGCGCCCGTCGGGACCGTCAAGATGACGACGGCCGGTGGGGCCCAGGCCGCCCCGGTCTTCCGGCGCGAGGCGCTGGCGATCGGCCAACAGATCCAGGGCCCCGCCCTGATCGCCGAGCAGAACGCCACGACCATCGTCGAGCCGGGCTGGCGGGCCGAGGTGACGCCGCTCAACCATCTGGTCCTGCGGCGGGTCGCGGCGCGCGAGCGCGAGCTGGCGATCGGTACCACGGTGGATCCGGTGATGCTGGAGGTCTTCAACAATCTCTTCATGTCGATTGCCGAGCAGATGGGCTTGCGGCTGGCCAATACCGCCTACTCGGTCAATATTAAAGAGCGGCTCGATTTCTCCTGCGCCCTCTTCGATGCGGAGGGCCACCTGATCGCCAACGCGCCGCACATGCCCGTGCATCTGGGATCGATGGGCGAGAGCATCAAGACGGTGATCCGGAGGAACGCCGGCCGCATCCGGCCCGGCGATGTCTACGTCCTGAACGATCCGTACAATGGCGGCACCCATCTCCCCGATGTCACGGTCATCACCCCGGTCTTCGACGAGCCGGGACGCGAGATTCTGTTCTACGTCGGCTCGCGCGGCCACCACGCCGATATCGGCGGGATCACTCCGGGCTCCATGCCGCCGTTCTCCCGAACGGTGGAGGACGAAGGCGTGCTGCTCGATAACGTCAAACTGGTCGAAGGCGGGCGCCTGCTGGAGGATCGGATGCGGCAGCTCCTGGCTTCGGCGCGGCATCCGGCGCGCAACATCGATCAGAACCTGGCGGACCTCAGAGCCCAGATCGCCGCGAACGAGAAGGGCGTCCAGGAACTCCGCCGGATGGTCTCGCATTTCGGGCTGGAGGTGGTGCGGGCCTATCTGGGCCACGTTCAAGACCATGCCGAAGAGTCGGTGCGCCGCGTCCTGGGGGTCTTGAAGGACGGCGAGTTCAGCCAGGAGCTGGATAACGGCGCCCTGATTCGCCTGAAGATCACGATCGGCGCCGACCGGCGCAGCGCGACCATCGATTTCGCCGGAACTTCCGCTCAACTCGAGAACAACTTCAATGCGCCGACCGCCGTCGTCTATGCGGCGGTGCTCTACGTCTTTCGCACCCTGGTCGAGGCCGAGATCCCGCTCAACGCGGGATGCCTGAGGCCGCTCCGGCTGCTGATCCCCGAAGGCTGCCTGCTCAATCCGCGCCCGCCCGCCGCCACCGTGGCCGGCAACGTCGAGACCTCACAGTCGATCACCGATGCGCTCTATGGTGCGCTGGGGGCGATGGCGGCCTCGAACGGCACCATGAACAATTTCACGTTCGGCAACGCGCACTATCAGTACTACGAGACGATCTCCGGCGGGACGGGCGCCGGTCCCGGATTTCACGGCTGCGATACGGTGCAGGTGCATATGACCAATTCGCGGCTGACCGATCCGGAGGTTCTGGAATGGCGTTACCCGGTGCGGGTCGAAGAGCACTCCATCCGCCGGGGCAGCGGCGGGCGCGGCAAGTGGAGCGGCGGCAACGGCGCGACGCGCCGCATCAGATTTCTCGAGCCGATGACCGCCGCCATTCTCTCGGGACGCCGCCGGGTCGCGCCCTCCGGAATGGCCGGCGGAGAGCCCGGCGCGGTGGGACGCAGTTGGGTCGAACGCGCGGACGGCCCCGGTCGCCGAATCGAACTCTCCTACGCGGACGAGATCGACATGCAGGCGGGCGATCTATTCGTCATCGAATCGCCCGGCGGCGGCGGATACGGTGTTCCCGAATGACATGGCGGAACAGACCGCGAAAGACGCGAAATCAATTTTTTTCGGGTCTTTCGGGTCTTTCGCGGTTCAGCTTTCGATCTTTCCGGCGATGGCCGTGGATTGGCGAATGATGAGTTGCGGTTCGAGGACCACCTCTTCGGGAACCGCGGCGTCGGGTCCCTCGGCGATGCGTTTCAACAGATACTCGGCGGCCTGCCGGCCCATCTCGCGCAGGGGCTGCCCGATCGTGGTCAAGGCGGGATTGTGGAATTCGGCGCTGTAGATGTTATCGAAGCCGATCACCGAGATCTCGTCCGGCACTCGATACCCGGCCTCCTGGAAGGCACGGATGGCCCCGATGGCCGAGACGTCGTTGAACGCGAAGAGCGCCGTGAACTGTCGGCCCGCGGACAACAGTTTCCGCGCGGCCACGAATCCCGTCTCCGGAGACGGCAGGTCGCCCTCGAGTTGCGCCACCAGGGGCGGCGTGATCGACAATCCCAGCCGCTCGGACTCCTCGCGGATCGCTTCCCATCGGACCCTGGTGTCGGAACTGAACTCCTGCCCCTTGATCACGGCGATCTGCCGGTGTCCGAGGGAGACCAGGTATTCGAGCGCCAGTTTGGCCGCCTGCCGGTGATCGAGCAGGACGTTGGTGAGGCCCTTGAAGTCGTGATGGCCCGAGACCGTCACCACCGGATAGTGCGGCTCGCGCGGCACCGGCGTATCGACCGCGATCAGGCCTTCGACGCACCGGTCCAGCAACATCCGCGGATACCGTTCGATCAGATCCGCGCGGTGGCGGTGGCTGGCCACGAAATAGAAGTAGCCCTCCTTCAAGAGCTGGTCTTCCACCCCGCTCAAGACCATCGCCGAATACCCGTCGCTCAATTCCGGCACCAGCACCCCCAGGGTGTAGGTGCGCGCCGAACGGAGCGAACGGGCGATGAAGTTCGGACGGTAGTCGAACTTTCGAGCCGCCTCAAAGATCCGATCCTTGGTCTCTTGCGGAATTGTATTCGCGAGCGCCGAGCCGTTCAGGACCAGCGAGAGCGTGGTGGGCGAAAGGCCCAGATATGCGGCCAGCGCTTTTAAACTGACCGGACCTTTCGCGGGCCGAATCTCGGATTCGGAGTTCGCACTGGGATTGCTTCGACGAGACATACTTCATGATCGCATGTCAATTCCCCGCAAAGCAAGATTTGCGGGCTCCAACTTTCCTATTGACTTCAATTTGAGAAGAGTGGTAATTATCCCCCCAGCTACTAAACCGATTTACCTAACCGATTTACTAAACCGACTTATCGCTTCGCGACGAAGTGGATGAGCACAGGATTTGATCTCTGGGGAGCTTTGCTGGGA
The DNA here is from genome assembly GCA_035280505.1 of Blastocatellia bacterium. Taxonomy (GTDB): domain Bacteria; phylum Acidobacteriota; class Blastocatellia; order RBC074; family RBC074; genus JAKEHZ01. The sequence continues at coordinate 8,896 of DATEFT010001040.1, forward strand.
TTCCTTTAGCTGGGCCGTTCGGAGGCGGAGACGCCTCCGGACGGCCAGAAGTCTATCTATTCCACACTAGCTAGGGAGGATTAAGCATGCGGCGAAGAGGTGCAACTTCTGGGGGGATTTCAGGGGGCATCGGGACCTGGTTGTTAGTGTTGGTGCTCGGCTGGATCTGTTCGGCGACGGCCAGCGCGCAATTCCGGGCCGGGATTCAGGGCGCGGTCACCGACACGCAGGGGGCGGCGGTGATCGGCGCCACCATTCGGTTGACCAGCAAAGAGACCAACAAGGTGCAGGAGACGAAAGCCGGCGCGGAGGGGTTCTACCGGTTCGACCGGCTGGCGCCCGGCGACTACACGATCACCGTCGAGATGACCGGGTTCAAGAAGATGGTGCTGGAGAGCGTGCTGGTCCAGGCGGAGGACGTTCAGGGCGTCAACATCCGGTTGGAGACGGGAGCGGTCTCGGAGATGGTGACGGTCTCGGACGAGGCGACCGAGCAATTGCACTCGGAGAATCCGAATCTGGGCGGCGCGATCACCAAGCGGGAGATTCGCGGGTTGCCGCAACTGGGGCGCGATCCCTACGAACTGGTCCGGCTGGCTCCGGGCGTCTTCGGTCTGGGCGCGCGTTCGGGCACGGGCGGCTCGGAGGGCTTGCCGAACTCGCAGGGGCCCGGCGGCTCCGGTGACCAGATCTTCGCGACCGAGAACCGGCCGGCGATCTCGGCCGCCGGTCAGCGGGTCGAATCCAACAACATCCAGATCGACGGGGTCACGTCCATGAGCCAGGCCTGGGGCGGCGCGGCGGTGGTGACGCCGAACCAGGAATCGGTCAAAGAGGTCCGCGTGTTGGCCAACAGCTATTCGGCGGAGTACGGGCGCAACACCGGCGCTCAGGTGCTGGTCGTCTCCGAGAACGGCACCAACACCTTTCACGGCAGCTTCTTCTTCAAACGCAACACTCCGGGGCTCAATTCCTATCAGAACTTCACGCGGGCCGGAACGGCCCTGGACGATCCGCAGCGGGTCAACCAGTTTTTGAGCCAATGGGGGGGCAGCCTCGGCGGCCCGGTCTTGCTGCCGCGCTTCGGCACGGGGGGCAGCCCGGTCTGGAAAGGGACCGATAAGCTCTTCTTCTTCTTCTCATATGAGACCACCAGCCGTTCGAGCAGCCGGTTGGAGTCGCAGTGGATCGAGACGCCGGAGTTCGTCAACCAGATCCGCTCGTTCCGGCCGAACAGCATCGCCAATCGGTTCTTGAGCTTCCCGGGCTCGACGCCGCGGGTGGCCGCCGTCCAGAGCCGGGATTGCGAGTCTCTGCTGGGGAAAGCCAATCTACCTCTCTACCCGTGCCAGGTCGTGCCCGGAGGGGTGGACGTCGGCTCGCTGTTCGGGACTCTCGGTCAGACGGACGCACCCAACGAGGGGGCCGGTCTCGACGGCATCCCGGACATCCGCTATGCTAGTCTGACCATTCCGGACCGGACGAAGGCCGAACAGTTCAACCCGCGCATCGATTTTCAGGCGACCAAGAACGATCTGGTGGCCTTCAGCGCGTACTATGTTCCGAATACCCGGACTTTCAATGATGCCGACGGCAACCGAGGTCGCCCGGGGTTTGACTTCACCTCCGCCCGCCGGAATATGGTCGGCACCCTGCTCTGGACGCGAACGCTGTCGCCGACTATGATCAATGAGGCGCGCTTCAACGTCACGCGCTGGTACTTCGATGAGCAGCAGTCGAATCCGAATGTCGGTTGGGGGTTGCCGGCGGACAACATCTGCTTCGGGCAGTGTGTGCGGTTCGGAAATCACGTCGGCCCCGGCGTCTTCTACCAGACGACCTATAACTTTCGCGACACGGTCAGCAAGGTCGTGAATGCACATGGATTGAAATTCGGCGTGGATGTGATCAGCGAACAGGACAATGATCGTGCGCCGTGGGCCGGCCGTCCGACCTACGATTTCGGCAATCTCTGGAACTTCGCCAACGACGCGCCGACCAATGAATCCGCCTTCTTCGATCCGGCGACCGGCCAATACACGGACCTCGCGGCCTATGCTCGCAGCAGGTATTACGGGGCCTTCATCCAGGACGACTGGAAGGCGCGGCCGAACCTGACGCTCAACCTGGGGCTCCGGTGGGAGTACTTCACGCCGCTGCACAGCGATCGCGGGCGCATCTCGAATCTGGTGCTGGGCCCCAATGGGTCGCTGCTGGATGCGAGGATCCAGTCCGGAGGCTCGGCCTTCAAACCGGACCGGAACAACTTCGGACCGCAGGTGGGCTTCGCCTGGAGTCCGGGGGCGGCGCACCAGAAACTGGTGCTGCGCGGCGGGTTCGGGACCGGGTTCAACCGGCTCCCGGGATCACGATTGCTCGAGACGCGCTTCAATCCGCCCTTCTTCGCGAACTTTACGTTCAATGAGCGCAACCCGGGGATTCTCTATGGGACGGCCGCCGACCTCAATTCTTTCAACTATCCCGCGAACCCCTCGGCCCGTTTGACCTTCGATCCGACGACGGGCATGCCCACGTCGGGCGCGGCGGTCAACGTCAACGCGACCTTGCAGGACGTGCCCAACTCTTATGCCTATCGTTATTCGCTGGCGGCGGAGTACGAACTCGGCGGCTGGGTCGCTTCGCTCGCCTATCAGGGCAGCGCGGCGCACAAGCTACCGCGATTGGTCCCCTATCAGAAGTTCGTGGCTCCCAATCCGAGGCTGCAGAACATCAACCTGATGCTGACCGACGCCAACAGCAATTTCAACGCGCTGCTGGCCGGCGTTTCTCACCGGTTCGCCAGGGGATTCATGGTCAACAGCGAATATCGCTGGAGCAAGAGCCTCGACACCTGCTCCAACGATCATGATTGCCGCCAGAGTTATCCCTTCGATCAATCGACGGAGTACGGGCCTTCGGACTTCGATGTTCGGCACACGTTCAAGACCGCGGGAGTCTGGACGATTCCGAACTTCCGCCAGAAGAAGGACTTCGTCTCCCAGTTGGTCGGAGGCTGGGAACTGAGCGGGATTCTGACCGCGAGTTCCGGGTTTCCGTGGACGCCGGTCGTGGGCGGGGATCTCTGCAACCTGCGAGCGGCCCAAGGCAGCGTCTGTCCGTTGCGGCCCCTCGCGCAGCTTAAGCCCGGCGTCACCGCTACCGGCAACGACACCTTTCTCGGAGCCGGCCTGTTCCCGGGTGACGGATCGAGCTACTTCATATCTCCTACAGAGGATTCGTTCGCGTCTCCGCCGCGACCGGGAGTGGGGCGCAACAGCCTGCGCGGACCGGGCTATTTCAGCGTGGATCTGACGGCGCTCAAACGGTTCACGCTGCCGTCGATGCGGTTTCTCGGAGAGCACGCCGCCCTCGAGATCCGCGCCAATGCCTATAACCTTTTCAATCGGCTCAACCTGGCCCCCTTCATCGCCAACGAGAACAACACCCAGATTCAGCTCCCGGACTTCGGTCGGGCGATCAGGGCGTTGTCCGGCCGGGTGGCGGAGATTCAGGTCCGGTTCAGCTTTTGAGGGACTGAGCGGGAGGGAGTGTCCGTCTCCCTCCCGAACTCCGTTTGAATTGCATGATGGAATCGGGTTCGGTGAACGGCATTTTTGATACTTTAAAAAGTATGCTTCTTGAAGTTGTTGTTCGAAATCGCGAAACACGCGAGAGACGCGAAAGATTGATGACTTCGCGTCTTTGGCGTGTTTCGCGGTTTGAACTGATGATCCTGCTGCTCATCGCCGTTCCGATTGCCCGGGCGCAACAGCCGGAGAGTTTCGACCAGGTGGCGGCGCGAGCCGAACAAGCCCGCCAGGAGAACCGGATCGCGGAGGCGATCGAACTGTATCGCCATGGGGTCTCGCTGCAGCCTCAATGGGGCGAAGGCTGGTGGTATCTGGGCACGCTGCTCTACGAGCGGGACGATTTCGCCGAGGCGGCCGAGGCCTTCGGCCGGGCCACCACCTACAATCCCCAGGTCGGATCCGCGTGGGTTCTGCGGGGCCTCTGTGAGTTCAAGCTGAACCGCTTCGACGACGCGCTCAAGCATCTTCAACAGGGGCGCCGTCTGGGCGTGGGCTCCGCTCCGCAGCTCAGGCCGGTGATGCTCTACCACGAAGGCGTGCTGTTGCTGGGCCGGGGCCAGTTCGAGCAGGCGCAGGAGACGCTCGACCGTTTGAGCAGCGAGGGCACCGAGAACGAGAACATGACCATGGCCCTGGGGCTCTCCGTGCTCCGGATCCGTCCCTCGGAACTGGCGGCGGAGGAAGGGGCCTTGCGCGGGCGGGTGGAACGCGCCGGACGGGCCGAGCAGTTGGCGTCCTGGAAGCGATTCGACGAGGCGCTCGCCGAGTATCAGCGGCTCGCCGCCGATTTTCCGCGCGAACCGAACATTCAATACGCTCTCGGGAGATATCTGCTGACGCGCGACGACATGGAGCGGGCGATCGCGGCCTTTCAGCGGGAGATCGAGAACGACCCGGACCATCTGCCGGCCCACCTCTTTCTGGCCGACAGCAAGCTCAGAATGCGGGACTTTACGGGCGGACTGCCCATCGCCGAGAAGGCCATGAACCTCAATCCGAAATTGCCGCTCGGGCACTACCTGTATGGTTCGTTCCTGCTCGAGACCGGCCAGACCGCCAGGTCGATCAGAGAACTGGAGGCCGCGTCGCGATTGCTGCCGAACGAACCCAAGATCTACTTCGCGCTGGGACGCGCCTATGCCCGCGCCAATCGGGCGGCGGACGCGGCCCGCGCGCGCGCCACCTTCGCCCGGCTGGTCAAAGAGGCCGAAGCGTCGGGAGGCGGCGGGACGAAACCACGATGACCCAAAAGATCCGGCTCGGCCTCTTGCTGCTGGCGGCCGCGTTCTCGATGCCGTGCCTGGCCCTCGCGCAATCAGCGCCCTGGGAGTACGACCGGCACGTCGTCTTCGATAACAGTCTGCCCGCCCGCTCGCACTACCGCAGCTCGGGATCGGTCGTCGCTCCGAGCGAATTGGAACTGGTCGACGGCAAACTTCCCGTGGAAGAGCGGCGCTGCCTGACGCCGCCGAACTGCCTGCGGCTCAAATGGCGCTCGCAGCGCGGCGGAGATTGGCGCCTCAACCTGGATCTGCGAAAACACTGGGGCGGATTCGATTACGCGGGCTCGGCCCTGTCGTTCTGGTGCTACTCCGAGACGGAACTCTCCGTGGACTCGTCGCCGCTCATCTACCTGGTCGATGCGAACGGAGAGGGGACGCCCTCGATCCGGCTCACCGCGCCGGGCGGGTTGCCCGCGCGCCGGTGGACTCGCGTTCGATTGCCCTTCGCCGCTTTCACCGCGAGCGTCAACTCCACCGTCGATCCGCGATTCGATGCGCGGCGGGTGCGGACCATCACCCTGCTCCAGGGGCTCGACGACGCGCAGCCGCACACGCTCTACCTCGACGACTTCAAGATCGACGACGACCCGCCGGAGACGGCGGCCGCGCCCGCCACGCCGGCGGGCCTCTCCGCCCGCGGATCCGACAGCCACGTCGAGTTGGCGTGGCAGCTCAACCGCGAACCCGAACTGCAGCATTACGTCATCTACCGGTCGCTCGACGGAGCGGCCTATTCGGCGATCGGGATTCAGAAGGGCCATCTCAACCGCTACGAAGACTTTCTGGGGCGGCGCGACCAGACCGCGCACTACAAGATCAGCGCGGTGGGCCGGAACTATCGCGAGTCGCCGTTGTCGGACGCCGTGCGGGCCGCGACCCGGGCGATGACCGACGACGAACTGCTGACGATGGTCCAGGAGGGCTGTTTCAGATATTACTGGGACGCCGCCCATCCGGTCGCGGGGATGGCGTTGGAGGTGATTCCGGGAGACCTGAATCTCGTGGCCCTGGGCGCTTCCGGCTTCGGCCTCATGGCGCTGGTGGTGGGAACGGAGCGGGGCTTCGTCACGCGCGAGCAGGGCGCCGAGCGAATGCTCAAGATCGTCCGGTTCCTGGCCCGGGCCGATCGATTTCACGGCGTCTGGCCGCATTTTCTGGACGGCACTACCGCGCGGGCCAATCCTTTCTTCGGAAAGTACGATGACGGCGGCGACCTGGTCGAGACGGCCTTTCTGATCCAGGGGCTGCTGGCCGCGCGGCAATATTTCAACCGCGAGACCGAATCGGAACGGGAGATCCGCCGGACCATCACGGCCTTCTGGGAGACCGTCGAATGGGATTGGTATCGGAGAGACCCCGCGAGCGAGCTGCTCTACTGGCACTGGTCTCCCAACTACGGTTTTCATGTCTCCCATCCGTTGATCGGATGGAACGAGACCATGATCGTCTATCTGCTCGCCATCGCCTCGCCGACTCATGCCGTTCCGGCGAGCCTCTACCACACCGGCTGGGCCGGGCAATCGGAGCAGGCGATCCGTTATCGCCAGGGCTGGAGCCGCACCACGCACGGCGATCATTACACGAACGGGAACAGTTATTACGGCATCCGGCTCGACGTCGGGTCCGTCAGCGAACTGTTCTTCGCGCATTTCTCGTTTCTGGGCTTCGATCCCCGGCACCGGCGGGATCGCTACACGAACTACTTCCGGAACAACCGCAACCTGGCCTTGATCCATCACGCCTATGCCGTCGAGAATCCGCGAAAGTTTGCGGGGTACGGCGATGCCGCGTGGGGCCGATCGGCGGGCATCAATGCGGCCGGCGGCCGCCCTTTCCCGCGCGACGACAACGGGACCCTGACGGTTCACGCGGCGCTCGCCTCTTTCCCTTATACTCCGGACGAATCGATGAAGGCGCTGAAGCATTACTATCGCGACCTCGGCGGCCGGTTGTGGGGCATCTACGGTTTTCGCGACGGCTTCAATCTCACGGAGAACTGGTTCGAGGACGTCTACATGGGGTTGAACCAGGGACCCATCACGGTGATGATCGAGAACTATCGCACCGGTCTGATCTGGAGACTGTTTATGTCCAATCCCGAGATCGGGCGGGCGCTCGAGTCGATCGGTTTTGTGAAGGACGATTCCGAACAGTAGCGGCGAGTCAATGCACGGTCTCGCGGCGGCCCGGGATGGCGGGCTGGCGGAGCGGTCCGGAGGGCAGATCTGTTTTGAATCTCGCGATCAGGTTCTGCAGTTGATTGGTGGTCCCGCTCAATTCGGCGGCGGTTCGGGCGATGAGCGAAATTCCCTGCGCGGCCTCGGCGGAGACCGTCGAGATGGTTTGAACGTGATGCGAGATCTGCCGGCTCGAAGCCGATTGCTGCTCGCTGATGGCCACCAGTTGCGAGACATTGCCGGTCATGCGGTGGGCCTCCTCGACGATTCGATCCAGGGCCTCTCGGGTGCGGTCGGAGAGGGAGAGCCCCTCTTCCACCTCTTTGGTGCCGCGTTGCATGACGTCAACGGCGTGCTGGGTCTCCTGCTGAATCATCCCGATCAGGTCGGAGATCTGCCGGGTGGCGGCGTTGGTTCGCTCCGAGAGTTTTCTGACTTCGTCGGCGACCACGGCGAACCCCCGGCCATGCTCGCCGGCCCGCGCGGCCTCGATGGCGGCGTTGAGCGCGAGCAGGTTGGTCTGGTCGGCGATCTCCTCGATCACCGAGACGATCTTTCCGATATCCGCGCTGGAAGCGCCGAGCTTCTCGACCGTCACCGCGGAGGCTTTCACCACGTCGGCGAGGTGCCCGATCTTTCCCCGCGCCAGCCGCACCACGTCCCGGCCCTCGTTCGCGTACTTTCCGTTGTTGGCGGCCGCCTGGGCCATGGTCTGGGTGTTGCGCGCGCTCTCGCCGGCGGAGCGGACCATCTCATCGACCGCGGAGGCCACCTCGCTCGATTGCCGCGATTGCTGGGCGGCTCCGTCGGCCATCGATTCGGCGGACTCTTTGATCTCGACGGCCGATCGGGCGGTGGCCAGGCTCACTTCCACGACCTGCTGGATCAACTCCCGGATGTTCGTGACGGCGCGATTGAAGCCTTCGAAGAGTTTGACGATCTCGCCATGACGATTGGGCGGCAACTGGGCGGTCAGATCGCCGCGGGCGAATCGCTCCATCGCGGCCAGGATCTCGGCGACGCTCTCGGAGAGATCCTGTTTCTGTTGCCGCGTCTCGCCCACCGCCTCCTCGACTCTCTGTTCGATCCCCGCTTTTTCGGATTCGACCTGCCGGTTGGCCGCTTCCAACCCGACCTGCTGGCGGGCCAGATCCCGCAACTCCCTGGTCCCGCGAAAACAGGCCAGGAGCAGGATCACGTCCTCGAAGATCACATACCCGGCGTGTTCCAGAAAGCGCCAGGGGCTCGCCGTCATCACTCCGAAGATCGACATCGGATACCAGATCCCCCGCACGAAGTGTTCGACGGCGACCACGACGGTGGCGGTGATCAACACGCGAAAGTCCCGGTAGAAGGCCAGAAAGGCGAGCGACCCGAAGACGTGAAAGTGCGTTTCGATCCGCCCTCCCGTCAAATGGATGAGCAGGGCCGACATCAGCAGTTGCGCGGCGGCGATGGTGTGCCTGGTGATCGTCATTCCGGGCCATTTCCAGGCGAACGCCACCGGCAGCCCGGCGATCAGCCCTCCCAGAAAGACGGCGGCATAAACGTGCACGTGCGTCGAGCTCCGGGTGCCGGCCCAGGCGAGCGGCGAGACGTAGAACGCCAGAAAGATCGCAAACGACCACTGAACCAGCATCAGGACGGCGAACAGACGATCCGTCTGTCGATAGTTTTGGCGTTGCGCCGCCTGAAATACTTTTTCTACTTCCTGCAGATCCGCCGGGCGTCGGGATTCGAATTCAAGGGCCGTTGGCTTCATCACGATCGAGCTGTAAATTTTGTTCTCTCTGTTCTCGGTCGACGCGGGGCTCGCGCCGACTCACCGGGAACCCGGGTTCAGAGAAGCTCATCGGCAGCAGGCGGAAAAACTTGAAGAAGATTTGAGATTTGAGATTTGAAACCGCGAAACACGCGAAAGATTATTGATTTCACGTCTTCTTCTGCGGTCGGCAAATCTCAAATTTTCAGATGATTAAGGCTGGCGGTAACTCGCAGGTTCGAGCGGTTCGACGATCACGGCGGTGCCGTAGGCCAACACTTCGGTCACGCCGCCCAGGATCTCATTGGCGTCATAACGAGCGCCGATAATCGCGTTGGCTCCGATCTCGGAGGCGTGCTGAATCATGATCTCAAAGGCCTCGGCGCGCGTGTGTTCACACAGTTTGGTGAAGATCGAGATGTTGCCTCCGACCAGGGTCTGGAGGCTGGCGCCGATGGTGCCGAAAACGGAACGCGAACGAACCGTGATCCCACGGACGACGCCGAGATTACGGACGATCCGGAACCCCGGAAGTTCAAAGGCGGTCGTGACCATATGGTGGGCGACCGAATATTGGGGCGGCGCCACCGGATAGGGTGGTTGTCTCTTAAGCTCCTGGTCCATCTTTCTCCTCTTTCTGCCGTCCAACTTACACGAAGCACGACTTAAAGCCAATACTGGAGCGGGCAAATCCGAGCGCCATCTCGATGAAAGAGAGTTCGATGTTATAATCTATTTTTGAGGACCGGAACAAAAAGCGGCACACCTCATCTCACTCATTACTCTGCAAATCAGGTTCTTGGGATTTTGAGATTCAAACCGCGAAACACGCGAAATCATCAATCTTTCGCGTGTTTCGCGGTTTGAATCAAAACTTCAAGCCGGCGGGTGCCCCACAACTTATGATGGAGGAGACCTAGTGGAGAGAAGAATTCATATGACTCCGGAGGAGTTCAGGAAGAATGGCCATGCCTTGATCGACTGGATTGCCGATTACTATTCGCGGATCGAGTCTTTTCCGGTTCTGTCGCAGGTCGAACCGG
>DATEFT010001041.1:0-8668 GCA_035280505.1 Blastocatellia bacterium
TCCGGCGACCGCAACCCTGATGTTCATCGGTCCGGCGGCCAGCACGCGCTCGCGTAATCGCCCCAGAAAGAAGATGGCACGTTGCGGGCTCGCAATTTCAAAAGCGCCTTCGTTCGACCTCTCATTGGTCGCAATCGTCCATCCTGGCGGCGGCACGATCTGCAGGCTTAATGGATCCGGCGCACAGTCCACTGCCTCATCGGAACAGATCCTGGGAATCAGATCACCCAACATCAAGAATCCCGCCTCGGGACTCAGGCTCGAGGTCAAGGCAGATTGCGATGGATCGAGCGCTCGCCCCAACCGCATCTCATAAGTGATCGAAATCGATGGCGCGCGCTTCGGATTGTGGAAGACATAGCAGCCGTCGCCCTTAATCTCCAACTGAACGTTAGCGCCTGTTTCGTCCTTCATTCTCAGGGCGAAGATCCGATCGCTCAACCGGTCCACTCCCGCAAATTGGTCGGCAAAACGCAGTACCGACCGGTAGCTCGCGAGGCCGGAAAACCGGCAGCTCACGCTCAGCCGGCGATCAGTCGGTGAGAGCTGATCGATCTGACAGTTCCCCCGCGGCGGATTAACGCTCGTCAGAATCCGGTCCGTAGCCTCGGTGAAGGACGATGAGTAGAAGGCGAGAAGAAGAGTTAAAAAGAGATGGCGGCGGAGACAGGTGAAGCGGAGTTTCACAAGTCCTCGAAGCGCAGGTTGATCAGATACATAGTATCGACGATCAGAACGGCGATCGGAGGATAGAAGAGAACGGCAAAGAAGGCGTCCGTCATCGTGTTGCCGCCAAAATCCAGATAGCGCGCGGAAAAATCCTCGGTCAACATTCCGATCAACATTCCCGTGCTGAGCGAGAGCAGATAACCGCCGATGACGAAGGCCCACGCCACGCTGCGTTTAAACGGCTTGCTCGATTTATGCGAGCGGGTGATCGAAATTCTCCCCGGTCGATAGGTGTAATGATCAAAATGTTCGCGGAGACTGGTAAACAGATGCCAAACGCCGATGGCAAACAAGACGACCAGTGCGATGCGCCAGAAAGGACTGGTGATTTCGAAGATCGAGGGTTTGGTCATAGCGACCATGAAGGTGGAGATAAAGAGTGTGACCGTCGTGTAGACGGCTTTGCCGCGGGCCCGCGTCTCCTTGCGCTCGCGTTCCAGCCACTCGTTGACGATGCGATCCGCCCGGGCCTGGTAATAGGCGCGGCGGGCCGCTTTGGCCGAAGGAGAGTTCTGCTGCTCTTCAGCAGTCGCAGAATAGGTCTTCCCCGTGCGGTCATAGACATTCCGGCGTTCGGTATCAATCAGGGTGTGATAGGCTTCGCTGACTTGAGCGAATCTGGAAGCGGCGGTCGGATCGGGATTGACGTCAGGATGGTATTTACGCGCCAACCGCCGATACGCAGACTTGATCTCGTTCGGAGTCGCATTACGATTCACACCTAGTATGGCATAGAGATTGGCCATGGTTGTCCATTCACGTCAAGAAATGATGGTTTGGCGCGCCGGCTTCTCTTTGGCAAGAAGCTTTCGCTGAAACTTCAGTCCGCCTTAACCCCTCAAGAACGTTCTTATTGTACGTTTTCCTGATCAAGTTTCAAGCTCTCTGCTTTTCTCTTATCGGCTAGTCCCGCGAGATCTTCCATGATTAAAAATCCCAATTTACTTACCCTGTTTAAAAGTTTATAATCTCGCGGCCAATTAGCCAATTAATTGACCCAGTCTTTTCAAAGCCTGGCCCTTCCACCCTTTGCCGTCCATGACCCATTGCTATGTCGGCCTCTAGCACGACCCACAAAGAGAGGATTTCATGACCAACCATCATCAGCTCACAGATTTCTCAACCCGAGGAAATCTCAAGACTTACGCCGTCCGAGCGGGGCTCTGTTTCGCGGCCCTGGCGGTGATCATCTCGGTCCACTGCGCCAACCGGCTGTTGCTTCGCGCACGGGCTGCGAGCATCACGCAGAACAGCGTGGCGGTCACCAGCGTCTCGGCTGCCAGCTTTATCGGTGCGCCAGGATCGCTGGCGGCCGAGTCGATCGCTGCGGCATTTGGCACTCAACTCGCTATCGGGACTCAGGCGGCAACCTCACAACCGCTGCCGACATCGATGCTCGGCACGACCGTCTCCGTCAACGGCACAGCGGCTCCGCTCTTCTTCGTCTCCCCCAACCAGGTCAACTATCTGGTGCCGCCAAACACGGCTCTGGGCGCGGCGCAGGTCGTCATCACGTCCACGTTGAGCAACGGAGATCAGATCATTTCGCGCGGGGAGGCGATGATCAGCCAGATCTCGCCGGCGATCTTCACCGCCAGCGCCAATGGTCAGGGGGCGCCGGCCGCGGTCACGGGCCGGATCAATGCGCAGGGGCAGTTCGTCTTCGATCTCGATCAGCCGTTCGAGCCGGATCCGCTGCAATCCGGTCAGGTGATCCCCAGGCCGATCGATGTGGGCAGCAATGAGCAACCGGCCTTTCTGATTCTTTATGGGTCCGGGTTTCGGAATGCGCCTGCGGGATCGATGCGGGCGATTATCGGCGGAGTGGAAGTATCAGACCTGGTGGCCCTCCCCGCCCCCGGATTTACCGGCCTCGATCAGGTCAACATCAAGTTCCCCACCTCTCTTAAAGGCAGTGGAATCGTCGATGTCGCGCTCTCGGTCAATGGCGTCGCGTCGAATGCCGCGAAAGTAAGTCTGATGGGCGCGTCGGCCGGGCCGATGGCGATTACGAGTTTCAGCTCGACGGACCCGGTGCTGGCCGGTCAGACCCTGTCGATCCAAGGCAGCGGATTCGCGGCCACCTCCGATCAAAATATCGTGCGCTTTGGCCCCGCCCAGGCTCGCGTTGCGGCGGCGACCAATAACCAGTTGACCGTGATTGTGCCATTCGGCGCCGAGTCGGATCACGTCACGGTCCAGACCCCGCAAAACGAGGTTCGCAGCAACGGAATCCTGCAGGTCCGCACCTCCATCAGCGGCCTCATTCAATCGACCGGCGCGCCCTCCGCCCCACCGGTCCCGCTCTCGGGTGTGACAGTCCGTCTGGTCGGGACCGACATCTGCGTGCGAACCACGCCTCAGGGCACCTTTGTCATGAGCGATCCGCCTCCGGGCCTCGCCCAGCTCGAAATTGACGGCGGAACGGCGATCGCGGACCCGCCTTTCCCTCAAGTCACGATCAAAGCGGTCATTCGGTCAGACCGCGATAATCGATTTCCGCAGCCGATCAACCTGCAACAGATCTCCGGCGGCAGCGGCATCGTGGGCGAGGCGACTGGAATGTCGGCCAACTCTCTGGCGGCCGGGCGCCAAGCCCTCAACTCGATTAAACAGAAACAGTCCTCTCCGAGGCCTGTTCTCGACCTGGGACTGCCGTCGCCTGCTCCCTCCGTCACGATCTCGGATGACGGCGTTTCGCTCGATGTACCTTTCGGAACCAATGTGAGATTCCCGGACGGGCGAACGTCCGGGCAGATCCAATTGACCGTCCTGGAAAGATCGCGTCTGCCCGGCATCAATCTGCCGAAGGGAATCTACTCGCCCTCGATCGCGCAAATTACCCCGCTCGGCGCGCGATTTTCGCCGGGCGCAATCCTGAGATTTCCGAATCCCGACCCGGTCAATCTGCTCCCGGGAGCCAAGCTGGACCTCTACCGCTATGACCTCCAGAGCGGATCCTTCATCAAGCGCGGCACCGGAACGGTCTCTCCGGATCAGTCGCAGATCGTCTCCGACGGGCGGGGGGTCGATCTGGCCAGCTTCTGGTTAATAGCGGCCCCAGGCGGCACGACAACAGTCACCGGCCGCGTGGTCGATGCGCAGGGAGTGCCGGTCCCCGGCACGATTGTTTCAGTCAATGGACGCACCGATACCAGCGATCTGAACGGCGGATTCAGCATCCTGGACGTCTCGACGGCCGGGGCGCAGCAGATTCAGGTCGATGCGGTCCTGCCGCTCCAATACGGCGTTCCGCCTCGCGGGACTTCGGCGCCCGCCAGCCCGGTCAGCGGCGGGGTCACCAATGTCGGGACGATTCAACTGGACGGCACGAATCGACCGGCTCTCGTCCTTTCGCCCTTCGCCATAGATCTGGACTCGGATTCGCAGCCAGCCAGGATCGACGTCACACTTACCCAACCGGCCCCGACCGGCGGTCTGCTGGTCACGCTCTCCAGCAGCGACACGAGCGTCGTCAGCGTGCCGGGAAATATCACGATCCCTGAAGGCCAACCTAAAGCCTCTTTCAATCTCACACGCAGCCGAACCGGTGCCACCACCATCGTGGCGCGCGCCACGCTCGCCGGCAACATCATCGAAGCAATCGCCAGCGTGACCGTCTCCCAGGTGGCGCCGCAATTGAGAGCCGTCACCCCGTCGAGCGCCTCGCCTGGGGCGAAGATCACGATTAGCGGAACGGGATTGAGCACCATCGCCAGGAACAACTCGATCGCCTTCATCCGCGACAATAATCTGATAGCGATCCTCGACCCCAATGAAAACGAGGTCCAGGTCGATTCGTCAGGCAATGCCTCGGTGATCGTAAAAGTCCCCTCGATCGGCGCCGGGCCGGTCGGAATTGTGGCCACGGTGATCAGCAACTTCACCGGGGTCTTCTCCGACACGAGCGCCCCGCTCGGATTCAGCGTGCTCGCTTCGGACGTGTCGGCGCCTCAACTTGCGCTCGTGACGCCGGTGGAAGGTAAGCCGCGCGATATTTTGACGATCAGCGGAACCGGTTTTGGCCAAACGCCCGATGAAAATGCAGTCGTCTTTCGGCAGGGTTTTGGTGAGATCCCGGCGCGGGTTGTAAATGCCACCTCAACGAGCCTCTCGGTCGAAGTCCCCTCACGCGGGATCACCAGCGGCCGGTCGACCATCATCGCCAGGCGGATTTCAACTAACGGCGGCATCAGCGACGCTTCCAACGCGCTCGATTTTATGATCACCGCCATCCTCACGTCACCGCCCGGACCGACGATCGCGCAGGTCGTCAATGCCGCGAACGCCACCAGTGGACGCGATGGCGAGGTGATCTTCGCGACCGGAATCGGTTTCGGCACCAATTTTCTCAACCTTCAAACCGGCGATCTGGCCAACCAAGATCCGCTGATCTCCTTGCTGCTCTTCAGGCAGGGAAACCAATTGGTCAGTTTGGCGATTCCCACCGGCGCCACGCTGGGCACCCAATTGACGGCGATAATTCCAACCGGCCTCTCTCAGGGCCCGGTGCAGATCACTGCCGTCACCTACGATCTCGACACCGGTTTGATCAGCAATGAGAGCGCGCCGGTCGGCTTTACGATCACGGCCGGAAGCCTGTCGCGAGTGAATGAAATAGAGCCGAACGACACGCCGGAGTCGGCGATGCCGATCTCCATTCAAACGCTGGTTAACGGCAGCGCCTCGAAGGATGATCCCGTGGGGTTCGAGGCCTTCTTCTCCGACGGAACCAGCGAACCGGCGCCCGATCTCTACCGTCTAACGCTCGCCGCGGCAACGACCGTCTCGTTCAGACTCGACTTCGCCCAGACCGGCGACCTGGATGTGTTCCTCGCGAGCGCGGTTCCGGGAGAAGACGGGTTCTACCCATTCACCTTCCTGGCGATGAACAGAACCGGCAATGTGGAAGAGTTCACCACGCAACTCGCCGCCGGTGATTACCTGATAGTCCTCGGCGTCTTTAACGGAGCCAGCAACTATGCCCTGTCCGTGGCCCAGGCCACCGGCGCTCCCGCCGCGGCGCTGAATCGAATAGATTTGAGCGGGCCGGAAAAGACCTGGAGAACCGGAGGGCTCAGGTTGAAAGGTAGCGCCGGATCCATCAGGTAGGTCCGGAATGGTCCGGAGAAGCCCAGGGAGCTGAAGACTTCAATCACTCTCGGACTTTTCCGGACTTTCGTCTACTTGACCATTCCTGCAACCGGGCTGCTGGCGCTGGCATACAACCGGCTGGGCATTCTCTCCGCCAGATAGGCCAGTCGCCCGGCCTGCATGGCAAGTCGCATCGCTTCAGCCATCTCTCCCGGATTTCCGGCCTCGGCAATGGCGGTATTCATCAGAATTCCATCGACGCCGAGTTCCATCGCGAAGCAGGCGTCGGAAGCCGTACCGACCCCGGCATCGACGATGATCGGAACCGTCGTGATCTGCTCGCGCATAATCCGCAGGTTATTCGGATTCTGAACGCCCATGCCCGATCCGATCGGGGCGGCCAGCGGCATCACCGCCGCCGCGCCCGCATCGACCAGCTTCTTCGCCATAATCAGATCGTCATTGAAATAGGGCAACACGGTGAATCCCTCTTTGACGAGGATCTGGGTCGCTTCGAGGGTGGCTTCGTTGTCCGGAAACAGGGTCTTCTGATCTCCGATCACTTCGACTTTGACCCAATCCGACAAACCCACCTCGCGAGCCAGTCGCGCCGTCCTGACAGCCTCATCGGCCGTGTAACACCCGGCGGTGTTGGGCAAGATCGAGAACCGCTTGAGGTCAACGAAATCCAACAACGAGGGTTGGGATCGATCGGTGACGTTCACGCGGCGCACGGCGACGGTGATCATCTCCGCGCCGCTGCGCGCAAAGGCTTCCACCATCTGTTCATTCGAACGATACTTTCCGGTGCCGATAATTAACCGTGAACTGAATTCACGTCCGGCGATGACTAGTTTGTTATCCATTTTGAGGCAATTTGCTTTCTATAGTTATCGGTTAAGAAATCATTGGAACTGCGCGGATGTTGAAGCCTACTATAGCGGTAAAATGACGGGCAGGGCAACCGGGCAACCCGCTCACCGTCCGAGGGAAAATCGATGCCGCTTCGGCGCCCACTAGTTTTAGGATAAAATAGATCTGCTTCAGTTGAGCTTCAACAGGAGAGAAACTATGGCAATCGTAACCGAAGTCGATTTAGACACCGAGAAAGAGTACGAAATCGTAGACGGCCACCCCGAGAAGAAGATCATGGGCGGCGCAAGACATGGCGGGGTCGGCGTCAGGCTTATCATCGAACTTGGGACATACATCAAAATAAACAAGCTCGGAAGGCTTTACGGACCGGATACCACCTTTCAGATCGGTCTGAACGAAAGGATCCCGGACATTGCTTTTGTCTCGGCCGAGCGGATCCCGCCGGAGGGCGAGCCGGAAGGCAAATGGCGGATTCCACCGGATCTCGCCGTCGAGATTATCTCGCCCACTGACTTATGGAATAAAGTGAACCCTAAAGTGCGCGAGTACTTCGCGGCGGGCGTCCGCCAGGTCTGGCTGATCTCGCTGGAGGAGCGAGAGGTACGCATCCTTAATTCGCCGACCGCGGTCACGGTTTTGACGGAGGATGAAGAACTGACCAGCGCGCTGCTGCCCGGATTCAGTTGCCGGATTCGGGAGATTTTTCAACACCCCACCCGCAACCAGCCATCATCCTGAATCAGAAAGAGTCGTTCCGGGCACCGGCCAGGGCTTTGGCCAGGGCGGGTCCCAGTTCGCAATGCCCGCTGCCGCTAAAGTAGCTGTTGGCTTTCGTCCGGTGGTCGAGCGCAAACAGCCGGCCTAGTTCGGTCCCTCTGACCGAACTCTCCAGATCTTGCCTCGTGGAGATCGCGAAGCCCTCCGACTCGCCGCGCAGCAGGTTTCCATGGGTGGCGCGCAATCTCGCGAAGAAGCCCAGGAACGGACTGCCCAGCTCGTAGCCGTCTTCATAGCTCACGATAACGTCGGCCCGGTTCTTGACGTGCTTCTCGAATCCGTCGAAGAGGCGACGCAAAGGGTCGGCGTAACGATGGAGTCGTGTCGCCTTCCACCAATCTTCACGTGCGGCAAATCCGTCCGTATCGACCAGGCTTTGGGCCTTCATAGCCCCAATTATTTCGTTGAGGACCAGCGGATCTCCCCCGAGATCTTCGTATTTGTACCGATCCTCCCGGCGAACGAGGCGGGCACGCCCTCGTCGGCCAAGCAACTCGATCTCACCGCGGCCCGACTGATAGATGGCGAAGTCGACGCCCTCGACCGCGGCGCAGACCTCGGCCAGTCTGGCTCGATTCTCCGGCGCGGTAAAGAGCATTGACGAGCCGACGAGACCGTACTTCGGCAAAACCACGCTCTGCCGGCTCTTCAGGCTCTTCTCGGTGATGAATCCGGCCCCATTGATCGCCTCGTTCATCTTCACATGGCGATACTCCGCGTAATGGTTTCCATGATCGGAGAACATCTCCACTTCCAGGCTCCCTCCGGCACGTTCCGATTCGGCGATCAACTCTCCCAGCGCTCGATCGAGCGTGCGAAGGAAAGACTTCAACGCCTCCTCCCCGCCCAGGTGAGCGAGCGAATCGGTCTCGCCGATATAACCGACAAAGAGCGGGGAGGTCGATTGCCGGAAAGCCGCGCGAAAAGCCGCCAGGTCCAATTGCGCAACGAACGCGGCGCCGGCCGGCGCGGCCACGTAGGCCAGCGCGCCTTTGAAGGCCGGGGCGTGATAGTCGAAGGTTTCACGGAAGGTTCCTTGAATGAACTTCCCACCTTGTAATCGATGCTGGATGTTACCGAGCAGGCGGTCGCTCTCGCGGTCGTAGTAGTGGTCCTCGTATCCGGGTGAATCTTCCATCTGCAGAATCTCGATCATCCCCATATTGGTGAGCGAGGGAAAGGTCGAGATCAT
>DATEFT010001042.1:0-36634 GCA_035280505.1 Blastocatellia bacterium
ATCATTGTGGAACGGAATGAAGCAAAAAGCCAATAAAAATGGGGTATTTGTGAAATGTGAAACGGCGGGAAACAGTCTTTCGCGGACTGAAAATCCGTGTGTCGGCGGTTCGATTCCGTCCCTGGCCACCTTCAAAATCAACAAGTTGCGGCCACCAGCTCGTTGAGCATTTTTGTTAACTCACGCATTTACTCACGCATTAGCCAGATAATTAATTACCTCGAAAAATCTAGTGGCTGCGCATTCCGCCGGTTAAATAACGCGCAGGCATTAGATATTTGCTCATAAGCATTCCAACGCTGGATTGCCATTCCAGAAAAACTTAGATCGTTGTCAGTTGTAGCAAAGTTTAAAGGGCATTGATGCCTTGTTATTGCAGGAAGTAAATTTAAGACGTGGAGGGCGCTTCACGGGATGCTGATCTTATTGGAGACAAGATGCTGATTGGAGACAAGATGCTGAGATTTATGCAGAATATTTTCCCAAGTTGTTTGTGATAAATTGCATCTGAGCGGGAGGATGTTTAGAATTATCTTAAGCATCGGTTGATGACTTCACTTAAAGGACTTAGAAGCATGTGAGTATTATGTGAAATCGCAGTTGAAGTTGCAATATCCCCTTAAATCTCTGGTGTAGAATTAACTTATTCAGCTGTACAATCGAGAGGAGAGGCAGCCAGCCTCATCGATTCAACACTCCGGCCAAAGTGTGATGAGTTAACTTAAGTTTATGAATTACGCAGACCGTCAATTCATCGGGCGGAAGCAAGAGCTTGCAACGCTCGAAGGTTGGTTGCAGAGGTCTGGCAACCCGAAATGGTTTGTCGTCGTGACCGGTAGTGGCGGCATCGGCAAGAGCCAACTGATCGAAAATTTCGCGAGTGCTAAAAGGCTCGATCAGCGCAGTAACACTGTCGCAACCCAATTGATCGATCTCTACTGGACCGCCCATCAGACCGAGGTCGGCATTCTGCGCAATCTGGCGTCTCAGCTGGGGGGCCAGTCGAGTTTCCCGTCGTTTTATAACCTCCTGCGTGAGCCTGATAGAGACGTCTCCGACGAAGTGCGAGGGGCATTTTCTGAAGAATTTAAACAGTTGCGTCACGATAAAATCCTGCTGGTTTTCGATACCTTAGAGAAAGCCGGCGGCTCATCCATTCGGTTCCTAACGCAAACTGCACCAAAGCTTAAGGCACTTAATCAGGCTCTGTATATTCTAGCGGCAGGCCGTGATATTCCCGCTGAACTGGCCGGTTCTGATTTCATAGAGGAGCTGATTCTCAGCGGACTTCGAGCCCAGGATTTTTCACACTATTTCGCCCAGACGGTGAGAGGCAGAACCGTGCCTGAAGAGACTACTCTCCACGTGCATGAGGTGGCAGGCGGAAGACCGATCTGGGCGGGCCTCTTCGCCGACTGGACCAATGACGGTAATTATCCCACATCGATCGACACGTCTTCATTCGAGTCGTTCAGGGAGCAGGTCTTACAGCCGGTGGTGGATCTGCGCGAGCCGGAAGATACCCTGATTCTGGCTATGGCTCACCTCAGCCGGAGATGTAATGAGAGACTGCTTTCACAGGTGCTCTCCGACGTGACGGATGACCTGGGAATCGATATTCCCGAACAGATAAAAAGATTATCTCGCTTCAGCTTCGTCAAATACAGAGAACCGGTCGGTGGAGACCTGGGGAGTTGTTTGTTGCATGACGAGATGCGAGACTTGGTTCATGACCACCTGTGGAGAATATTGGATCCCTCTGGGCTTCAGCGCAAGGGCTGGAGTAGCCGGGCGATCACCTTCTACGATTGCGAGATTGAACGGGTCGAGTCGACGTCGCCGCCGAGTATTGTGGATATCCAGGAATTGCTTGCGGAACGGCTCTACTACCTTTTTCATGTCAACTCCGAGGAGGCTTTTGAGGAATACACCCGGCTGTTCGAGAGCGCCATCTCCGCCGATTTTCAGGAATCGCTCAATGAAGAGGTCGTCACTGCCCAAAAGGCCTTTGATGTGGAATTATCGCCGTGGCTGAATAGACGGTATCTCCTGAATCAAGCCATAGTCGATCACCGCCGAGAAAGATATGCCGAGGCGATAGAGAAGTACCGCAGGCTGAGTGAAGATCCTGACTGCGAGATTGAATTATTGGCCCAGGCCAGATGGCGTTGGGTGATGGCCTGCAACGTAATAGGCAAGTCTGAGGAAGGGATTGATCGGGGCGGCGAATGGAAGACCTGGTTGGAGTCCGAGATTGATAAAATATCGGGCGATGACGCGAGTTGCAAAGCTCTCAACGTACAATTGGCTTCGTTGTACTCGCAGTTGGGGGAGGCTTATCGTACGCAAGGCGATGCGACTGAGGCTGTCAAACATTACAAGCAAGCATTAGTATTATATGGTCGATTTGGCGCTCCCCGTGATTTAGTTGCCAACACCAGGACCAATCTATCCGGCGCCTACCTTCAATTGGGAGAGTGGGAGAAGGCGCTTGAGCAATGCAGGGCTTCCTATGCGATCTACTCCGCGATCGGTGACCCTTATCATATTGGGCGGGTGCATAGCGTTTGGGGGCTGATCCATGAGGGCATTCTGCAAGAAGATGCGGCGCTGGAGCGATACAAACTGGCACTCCAATGCTTTCAAGAAGCGAGAAACAAACGTGGGCAGGGCATGGCTCAACTACAGCAAGCCATCATGCTCAGAAAGCAGAGCCGGTCCCAATATGGCCTGACGGATTCCAACGCGGAGTCAAAAGGTTATTTGAGGGCCAAGGAGTTGATTGAGGCGGCCATTACCAATTTCGAAGGTCTGAATCCGTCATTGATGGTCTCCGCGCTGAGAGAGAAAGGAACATTGCTGGGGGGATTAGGAATTTACGATGAGTCGGTTCAGTTCTTAAATGAAAGCGTCGAACTTGCCCGGAATATCTATCATAAATATCAAATAGCCGACAGTTTACAGGCGCTGGCGAGAGTTTATCGCCTCAAGGGCGAGCTTGATAAAGCAATCGCATGTGCCGAAGAGTCTATCTCCCAAGGTTTTCCACGTTCGTCAATGCGGGCCAGAACCACCATCGCCGACATCGACGTTGAAAGGAAAGATTATGACGGCGCTTTTAAGCAGATCTTACTTTCATGCCCTGAAGTCGTGCAGATGGATACTGGAAATCGAGGTGACACTCCGGCTCGCCGCGATCAGGCTTATGAAGAATGGATCAAGTCGGTTAAAGGATTGCTTCTCAAACTTCCGACGGCGAAAGAACGAAAAGACCGGACCCGCCAATTAATTGATCATTGGAATGGAATTATCATTGACGGCGAGTCGTTGGGAGATGCCCACCCACATTTCGTCAGTGAGCTGGAGACTCTGGAGTTGGAAAACCCAAAGGTTAATTTAAATGCGCGGGGAAGTAATCATCAGGCGCTAAACTGACGATAACGGAATATCATGTCTGATAAAAACGAGATCGAATTTGTTAATCGGGAGCCTGAACTGAACGATCTGTGCAGACGGGTCAGTCTGAAAACCGTTGTCGAAGCGCCAGCCGGATTCGGGAAGACGCATCTTTTGAGGAAGGCCAAGGAAAAATTCTTGGCAGGAGTTGGTGATGGCAATTCCGTCCCAACAGATAGTCGAGGGTGCGCGCACATTGATCTACGAAATTATTCGGGGAAGACCGGATGTCTCAAGCTCATCAATGATATTGCCGAAGAAATAGGCAAAAGGAAGCTGCAGGAGACTGACCTGGTCCGAGCGTCTGACGAATTAGCGGGTCATCTGGGCACTTACAATTCGATCTTGCTGATGTTCGATTCCGTCGAACGTTCCGATGAGGATACCCTCAGGTGGTTATATGAGGACTATCTTGAGGGGGGGGTATATCAAGCGCTCTCTCTCAGGCTCAAAATTGTTTTTGCAGGGAGGCATCTGAAACATCTTCAATCCCATATCGACAGATTTGTGAAACGGTACTTACCGCCATGGGACGGTTATGATTTCGTTGAGCTGAAACCTTTTACCGAGCGGGTAGTTGAAGAGTTCCTGCTCAAGCGATACGAAAAGACCAAAGGCGGCGCGCCACAGGTGTCGAAGGAGATGTTTCAGAGTTGGTCCAGTACAATCATGGAGTTGAGCGGCGGGCATCCGAGGACGATTACAAGACTGGCCGACTATCTGTCAGCTCCGGGGGGCGTTAGTTGGTCCAGGGGGTTGACGACCCAGGGGGAAAAAGAGAGAGTCTACCAAAGCATTATCGTCGATGAAGTCGAATCGGTGTTGGAGGGCGTCAGCGACAAGCAGACCAGAGATGACTTAATGGTGCTCAGCGTTTTCCGCATCTTCAATTTGAACACTATTGAGCATCTGAAATCCCTGGGTGAGTTCGAGAAGAGCAGGGTGGCTTTGAAGATCTTTGTGCCTTTGACCAGGACAGGCTTGGTCAAAAAATATCCGAAGAGCATATTCTATAGCGACAGCATGATCCGAAATATTGTTTTGTCGAAGTTGAGGAACGAGAGGCAGGAAGATTACACGCGGATCAATAAATTGGCGCTGGAATATTATGATGGCTTGATCAAAGATGCTTTAGCGGAATCTCTGAGACTCAAAGCCCTCAATAAAACGGTCATCCCTGATTTTTTTGCCGAGTATACATCAGAGGCAATCTACCATTTAAGTCAAATGCCGGAGTTGTCGCAAGCCATGCTGGAAGAGAGGCTGAGAAAGTATGCAAACAGTTTCAAGGAGGTCGGTCTGGCTAGCGACGATGAAGATTGCCGTGATCAGATCGAGAGAATCATTAGGAGTGATGCTGAAATAGTGAGCGCCATTGGCAGTGATCTATTGAACAGAGTGATAACCCGGCTATCCACCCCATCGGCATCAATTGCCCAACCGGTCGAAGTGGTTTCGGCGCAACCAGTGCCATCTAAACAGCTCAAAGTGTTGTTTCTGGCCGCCAATCCCATTGAGACGAGGAGGCTTCAGCTTGATGAGGAGATCAGATCCATCAAGGATGAGGTTCGGTGGGCGCAGCAACTTCAAGTTATCAATATAGTACCGGAAGAAGCTGTTCGCGCCACTGATATTATCAGGATGCTCAACGAACACACTCCGGATATTGTTCATTTCAGCGGCCACGGAAGCCAGACCGGTGAAATATTGCTGGTTGATAAAGCGGGAGAAGGTGCTCATCCCGTCGGTGCATCCGTGCTCAGACAGATATTTGATTCCACCAAGGTCAAAGTCCAAATGGTCGTTTTCAATGCGTGTTATTCGGAACAGATTGCGAAAACTTTGGTGGAGGTCGTGGACTTTGCGGTTGGGACCAGTAAGGCTATTACAGGCCACGCGTCAATTGCATTTGCCGCAGCATTTTACAGCGGTTTGGGGTATCGCAATACTATTCGCAAGGCATTCGACCAGGGCAGAGCTGCTGTGCATGTCGTCGATCCAGACCATGAAGACGTTCTTGGGTTGGAATCGAGAGCTGGGCTCGATCCTGCTGGCATTTATCTCATTCATTAAAGTATCATACAGTCTTCCACAAACACGGGCAGATAGTTCATTGGCTGAAGATCATTGAGATGTGAGCGAATTCTTTTGGTCTCTCCGTCTCTCTGAAATCCGCGCTCCGGCCTTTATGAACTCAAAGCAGTCTTTCTGCTCTATTCCGGCAAATCTCAGCTGTAACAACTCCAAATCGGGTCGGTCCAGACATGAGAAACTCCTTCTTAATCCTCGCCGGCGATAGGGCTAAGCCCACAGAACATGAGATTCAATCGGACTGTGATTGCAATTGTGCCTGTCCGGACGCTTCGTTTAAGTCGCAATTTAACGGCTTGGCATCGGACGCTTTATTCACTACTTCGCCAGGAAGTATTTCGATCCCGTTAGCCGGTGGCTTTAGCGTACTTCATAGCCCGCTTTCTACCAGAGGGGCGATCACTCTAAATTCGGACGCTTTTCATCGCTACCGCCGGTTTCTAGACCGGCCTCAACCTCTGACCGATGATTTCGATCGTGAGATGGCCGAGCATGGTCTATTGGCGCCCGTCGGAAGCATGCCGACTCTTACCTCTGGCCCTCCGCAAACGTTGACGGCGTGGCTTCACGTCACGAACGCGTGTAATCTTGACTGCCCCTATTGCTATGTCAGAAAGTCTTCGGCGCGAATGACCGAGACGATCGGGGAACTGGCCTTGCAGCAGCTGATGGCTGAAGTTGCGAGACAGAAGTTCAAGCAGCTCAAGATCAAGTATGCCGGGGGCGAGGCCTCGCTTCATTACAAAATGGTTCAGCATCTGCATGATCGGGCCACCGAGTTAACGCTTCAACAGGAGATCGAGTTGCAAGAAGTTCTACTGACCAATGGCGTTTTGATCTCAGCAGAATTAGCCGATTGGTTGGTGGAATCGCAGGTCAAGGTTATGGTCTCGCTCGATGGCATCGGCGAAAAGAACGACCGGCAGCGTCCTTTCAGAGACGGCAGACCGTCTTTCAGCCGGATCGAAGAGACAATCGATCAGGTGCTTTTGCCGAGAGGCATCCGGCCCGATATCTCCGTGACTATTACCAGGCTGAATGCGGACGGCATCGCCGATGTCATGAGATGGATTCTGGCCCGCGATCTGCCGTTCAGCCTCAATTTTTACCGGGAAAATATGCAGAGCCGGTCAAGAACCGAGTTGCAGTTGGAAGAGCAGGCCATCATCGATGGGATGCGTGCAGCTTACCGAGTGATAGAAGAGATTTTGCCGACGCGGCCGTTTTTCAATGGCCTTCTGGATCGCGTTCAGGGGCAGGCTCACACCCATACCTGTGGCGTGGGAATCGGGTACGTCGTGATCTCGCACGAAGGGAAATTGGCTCAGTGTCAAATGCACCTGGATCACGCTCGGGTAAATATTGAAGATACGGAATCGCTCCTGCCAATCGTCGCCTCCGGGCCAATCAAGAACATATCGGTGGAAGCAAAAGAGGGATGCCGAGATTGCAGCTTCAAATATCTGTGTACCGGAGGATGTCCGATCGAGACATTCCGCGCCACCGGAAGATGGGATGTTCAAAGCCCCAATTGCAGCATCTATAAAACACTTCTGCCTGAGGCGATCCGGCTGGAAGGCTTGAGGATCCTGAAAGCTGCTGGTCATTGGGTCAGAACCTAACAACACCTACTTTTGCTAGCTGGGGGCTAGGTTAGTACTACTTGGTCGTAGTGCGCCCTCGTAAATAGGAGGTAAGGGGAAAATCAAGAGCTCGACTGTCTGGGTAGATTAAGATGTCAAGAATTTTGAAAGTACCTCCTTATTACTTGCGCGCCTTCCAATCATAGTAGAAAATAACTTCCGCTTCATACTCATCATCTTCGGCATCGGGTTTTGGTTTTACTCAACAGAATTTTAGGATAAGAGAAAATCGGGTTAAGCCACGGATGAAGTGTTAAGAGTTTCCCAGCTCTCTCAACATCAATCGAAGCGTTCAAGCATTATCAGTCAACCAAGCAATCAGTCACTTAAATTCAAAACCCCGGCTAAAGTATTATGAGTTACGCTGATCGACAATTCATAGGACGAGAAAAAGAGCTTGCGTCGCTGGAGAATTGGTTGCGGAAATCGGGCAACCAGAAGTGGTTCTTTGTTGTAACCGGCGATGGTGGTATCGGTAAGAGTCAATTGATCGAGAATTTCGCCGGGACCAAGAGGCGCGATCAGAATGCCAGCATTATTACCTCCAAATTGATCGATCTCTATTGGACTGCTCATCAGACGGAAGCCGGAATTCTCCGAAACCTGGCCTCTCAATTAGGAGATGAGTCGCACTTTTTGTCGTTTCATAGATTGCTGCGCAAGAGTGATCGAGATATCTCCGACGAGGTTCGCGAGTCTTTCGTTGAGGGATATAAGCATCTAGGAAACGCAAAGATATTGCTGGTTTTTGATACGCTGGAGAAAGCCGGCGGTTCGGCCATCAGGTTCCTGACGCAAACTGCCCCCCATCTTAAAGAGGTCAATTCCAATACCTACATCCTGGCGGCAGGACGACAGATTCCGGCGGAACTGGTTGATTCGAAATACGTGGAAAAATTACCACTCGGTGGGTTGAATGAAAATGATTTCTCCAGGTTCTTCAGCGAGACGGTGAATGGGAGAAGCATTCCCGAGGAGATCGCTCGCCGCGTGCATACCGTCTCGAAAGGTCGGCCGATCTGGGCCGGTCTCTTCGCTGACTGGACGAATGCGGGGAATGATCCGGTCTCGATCGATACGAGCGGCTTCGAAAAGTTCAGGGAACAGGTCTTGCAGCCGGTGAGCAATCTGCGTGAACCCGAAGATACGCTCATTCTGGCAATGGCGCATCTGAGCCGTAGATGTAATGAAAGCCTGCTTTCACACGTCCTCTCCGGAGTGACGGATAAGTTGGGGATCGATATACCCAAACAGGTCAAAAAACTGGCCCGCTTCACCTTCGTTAAATATATCGAGCCCATAGGCGACGATGTCGGCAGTTGCTTATTACACGATGAAATGCGGGACTTGGTTCACGACCACCTGTGGCGGATCCTGGATACATCCGGTCGTCAACGCAAAGAATGGAGCCGCAAAGCCGTGACATTTTACGACCGTGAGATCCGGCGGGCCGAGGCGAAAGCGCAGCCGGTCGCCCTGGATCTCCAGGAGTTGAACGCGGAGCGGCTCTATTATCTATTCCACGTCAATCCGGTGGAGGCTTTTGACTGTTATCAGCGGCTATTTACGGAGGCCAGATCGACGGATGTGCTGGAGGAGCTTAATGAAGAGATCGCCGTCGCGCAGCGAGATTTTGGAGAGGAGTTACCGCAACCGCTGAAAAGGCGCTATCTCTTAAAACTGGCAGACGTTGATATGCATCGAGAACGATATGCCCGGGCGATCGAAAGATTCACCGCTTTGAGTGAAGATGTGGATTGCGAGGTTGAGATCCTCGCCAACGCTAGGTGGCGCCTGATGATGGTCTACAATCTTCATGGGGAGTTTCAGCGAAGTGTTGCTCGCGGGGATGAGTGGAAAGTCTGGTTGGAGTCCAGGCTCCATAATTTGCAGCCCGGCGATGACGCCTACAAAGCGCTCAACCTGGAACTGGCCTCATTATACTCACAATTGGGATATTCATATCGTCTGCAGAGCATTCCCAGCGAGGCTGCCGGTCATTACAACAAGGCCCTGGAACTCTACCATCGCTTCGGGGCTTCGCGAGACTTGATCGCCAACACCAGAACCAATTTGGCCGCCGCCTACCTTCAGTTGGGACAGTCGACCAAGGCGCTCGAACAGTGCAAGGCCGCCTATCATGCTTATCTACCCATCGGCGACCCCTATCATCTGGGCCGGGTGCACAATGTCTGGGGCCTGATCCATGACGGTTTCATCCAAGAGGATGCCGCGCTCGAACAGTACAATAAAGCCATTCAGTTCTTTCAGGAGGCTAGGAGCAAACGAGGCCAGGGCATGTCGCAAGTAGCGCAGGCCCGCATGCTCAGGAGACAGCATTGGCACAAACACCGGAAGTCGGCAATTCCCCCAGAAGAGACTGAGCGCACCTTCAAAAAGATTGGGGAATTGATCGATGCCGCCATCGCCAATCTCGAAAGCGGTGACCCGGTGTTGAGAGCGACCGCGATAGGCGAAAAAGGGGCGTTGCTCAGGGCGCAGGGACGATTCGATGAGGCCGTTGTGCTCTTCAGGGAGAGCAATAAAATTGCGAGGAAGATCAAGCACAATCATCAAATCGCTGACACCTTACAGAGCATGGCCAGGGCGTTATACCACAAAGGCGATTTTGAGACCGCCATCGAATTGGCCGAAGAGGCCATTTCTTATGAGGTCCCACGACCTTCGGGCAGGGCCAGAAGAACCATCGCCGATATTCACTTTCGCCGGAAAAATTATGAGGGCGCTTTTGAGGAGATTTCCCGCTCTTGCAGCGAGATCGTCCAGATGGACACCGGGAGTCTCGGCGATAGCCCGGCGCGTCGGGACCAGGTTTACGGGGAATGGATCGATTGGGTGAAGAGATTGCTGTTGGAACTCCCGACCGCTGAAGAGCGGCAGGCCAGGACCCGCCAGTTGATAGATCGCTGGAATGGGCTCGAAGTCGATGGAGAGCCACTGGGGATGCTGCACCCTGAGTTCGTGAGTGTGTTGGAGAACCTGGAATATAACTCTCTCGATAGATAACCTATTTGCCTATTGACTCTAAACGGACGCTAACGGGACAACATGGCGGATAACATGGAAGTTGAATTCGTCAATCGAGTGCATGAGCTGAACGAGCTCTGCCGGACGATTACGCTCAAGACCGTAATCGAAGCGCCGGCCGGGTTCGGAAAGACATATCTATTACAGGAGGTCAAGAAGCGATTCCTGGCGGAACAGCCCGTCGGGGAATCCATCGCCAAAAGCCGCCGGGGGTGCGCGCTCCTCGATCTGCAGGACTATTCCGGCAGGAACGAGTGCCTCAACCTGATTAATGAAGTTGCCAGGCAGATTGGCGGCAAGAAGGTCAAGGCCACTGAACTAGGCCGGGCGTCGGAAGAGCTGGCGGCCCATATGGGTAATTATAGTTCGATCCTGCTGCTGATCGATTCGGTCGAGCGTGCCGATGATGATACGCTTGAGTGGTTGTACAGAGATTTGATCGAAGGAGAATTGTATAACGCACTCCACCCCAGACTCAAAATCGTGTTCGCCGGGAGATATTTGAGAAATATTCGAGGCAATATCGATCGGTTGGCGAAAAGATATCTGCCCAGGTGGGACGGGTATAATATCGTGGAACTGGAACCTTTCAGCGAGCGAATCATTGAGGAGTTCCTGCGCAAGCGATACGAGACCACCCGGGGAGAGCCTAAGGATGTCCCGAAGGGGAAATTTGAGAGCTGGTCCAAAGGGATCATGGATTTGAGCGGCGGGCACCCACGGACGATCAAGAAACTGGCTGACTTTTTATCTGAACCGGATGCCGCCAATTGGGTCGCCGATTTCACGACGCAGAATCAGAAAGAGAGAAGATATCGGGATATCGTCGAGCGAGAGATTGAAGAGGTCCTCGAAAGCATCAATGACGAGGTCGCGAAAAGTGATTTAATGAAACTGAGCGTCTTCCGCATCTTCAATTTAGATACCATCGAGTACCTGAAATCGATCGGCGAGTTCGATAAGAGCCGGGGGGCTTTTGAAATATTTGTGCCGTTGACTCGGACCGGCCTGGTGAAAAGGTACCCGAACAGCATTTTTTACAGCGATAGCCTGATTCGGAACCTGGTGCTCTTGAAATTGAAACACGAGCGGCGCGAAGACTATCTGCAGATCAACAGGGCGGCGTTGGACTACTATGACAATTTGATCGACGAAGCCAAGGCCAAATACCGGAAAGCCACGGACCTCAATAAAAACTCCACTCTGCATTATTTTCCTGAGTATACCCGAGAGGCGATCTATCATTTAAGTGAGATCCCCGAGTTGTCTCAGGTCGTGCTGGAAGACAAGTTGAGGAGATATGCCGGTAATTTTCAGGAAGTCGGGCTGGCTCTAAATAATACTGATAGCGGCGAACAGCTTGACCGGATTATCGGGGATGACGCTGAAATTGTAAGCGCAATTGGAAAGGATCAGTTTGAGACGCTGTTGAACCGGCTATTCAACACAGCAGGCTCCGTCGCCCGCCATGCGGAGGTGCCTGGGCTAAGGCTGCTGCCGTCGCAAAAAGTCAAAGTCTTGTTTCTGGCCGCCAACCCCAAAGAGACGACGCGCCTTCAGCTCGATGAAGAGATCAGGGCTATCAAGCAAGAGATTCGATGGGCTCAGCGACTCCAGGTCATCGAGATTGTTCCGGAGGAGGCCGTTCGCTCAAACGAGATTATCAGGCTTCTCAACGAACATGCGCCGGATATCGTGCATTTCAGTGGTCATGGCAGTCCGACTGGAGAACTCCTGCTGGTTCATAGATCCGGAGAAAGACCGCACTTGGTTAGCGCCTTGACCCTCAAAAAAATATTCGGCTCGGCCAAAGGCAAAGTCCGGATGGTGGTCTTCAACGCTTGCTACTCGATCCAAGTGGCGGCCATTCTGGCGGAAGTCGTGGAGGTCGCCGTCGGCACCAATAAGACCATCGGTGACGGACCCGCTATTGCGTTTGCCGCGGCATTTTATAGTGGGCTAGGATATGGGCACTCTGTTCAACAAGCCTTTGAACAGGGGGAGGCCGCCCTTTGCCTCGAAGATCCAGCCCAAGAGAATGTTCTTGGTATTAAGTCTGGCACAGGAATTGACCCGTCTGATGTCTATTTTATCAAAAATAATAGATGATCAAATTGACTCTGGAGAAGACCTTGGAAATTAGCGTTCAGTTTATGAGCCGGTATATTGCCAAAAATCTATAAATCTCTATATTTTCTGAGATTGAATCATTGCTTGGCAGGGAATCTAGGTGCCACTGCAAACCATTCCTGAAGCCTCCACCTGATTTCTGACTCACGTCTATTGCGGGAAGATCATCAACTGGAATATAGTGTTATATTAGTCTTCTCTTCCATGATCGGCATTCTATTTCCGCCGCTGGGCCGGTTCTTGATTCGGCATTGATTTGAGGACGACAATCCAGAGAAAAATGCCTTGGCAACGGTCGTCGCTAATTTATATCACCCGGAAATAAGTGATGTTGCATCAGGGCATGATACTTAGAATGGAATTTATACTCGGACATGACCCTCCTGATTCTCGCTAGCGATAGTGCTAGCAATTTAGAAACTGACTGTAATTGTGATTGCGCCTGTCCTGATACCTCATTCGTGTTGGGGGCAGGTGTGCTTACGTCTGATGCCGTCTTGTGCCCTCCGCCTGGGAGCTTCGTGATTCCTCTCACCGGCGGTTTTAGCGGGGTTCACAGTCCAATCTCCACGCGTGGCGTGATTGCCCTGGGCCCTGACGCTCTGCGGCGCTATCGTAGCTTTCAAGATCACTCTCAATCATTGACCGATGATTTCGATCGAGAGATGGCCGAGCATGGCCTGCTGGCGCCGGTCGGAAGAGTGCCGACTCTTACCTCCGGTTCTCCGCAGACATTGACAGCCTGGCTTCATGTCACAAACGCCTGCAATCTGGACTGCCCGTACTGTTACGTTCGGAAAACATCGGCACGTATGACCGAAGAAATTGCCGAACTCGCCTTGAAACGACTGTTGGCCGAAGTCGCGAAACAAGGGTTTAAGCAGCTCAAGATTAAGTATGCCGGAGGCGAGGCCTCGCTCCACTACAAACTGGTTCAGCATCTGCATAATCGGGCCACTGAACTGACAGCTCAACAGGGGATCGAGTTGCAAGAGGTCCTTCTGACCAACGGGGTCTCCATCTCAGCAGAACTGGCCGACTGGCTGGCAGCCTCACAGGTTAAGATGATGGTCTCGCTCGATGGTATCGGCGAAAAAAATGACGTACAACGTCCTTTCAGAGACGGCAGGCCTTCTTTCAGCCGGATCGAAAAGACGATCGATCAGGTGCTCTTGCCGAGAGGCATCAGGCCCGATATCTCTGTGACTATCACCACGCTCAATGCCGATGGCATCGCCGATGTCATGAGATGGATTCTGGCCCGAGAGCTTCCGTTCAGCCTCAATTTTTACCGGGAAAACTTGCAGAGCCGATCGAGAACCGAATTACAGTTGGAAGAGCAGGCTATCATTGAGGGGATGCGTGCAGCTTACAAAGTGATTGAAGAGGTTATGCCGACGCGGCCATTTTTCAATGGCTTGCTGGATCGCGTTCAGGGGCAGGCCCACACGCATACCTGTGGCGTGGGAAGCGGGTATGTCGTGATCTCGCATGAAGGTAAATTAGCTCAATGCCAAATGCATCTGGACCACGCTCGGGTAAATATTGAAGATACGGAATCGCTCCTGCCGATCGTTGCCTCCGGACCAATCAAGAATATTTCGGTGGAAGAAAAGGAAGGGTGCCGGGATTGCAGCTTCAAATATCTGTGTACCGGGGGATGCCCAATAGAGACGTTCCGCGCCACCGGAAGATGGGACGTTAAAAGCCCCAATTGCAATATCTATAAAACACTTCTGCCTGAAGCGATCCGGCTGGAAGGCTTGCGAATCCTGAAAGTCGCCGGTCACTATCAAATATGATCTTTTTCTATTCGCTGTATTTTGAGAGATGAAGCGTGTTCTCGTAATCGATGATCGCCACGCGCAAGTTGCGCAACCATCCGTTGCGGCCGAGGAGGTTTCGAGGTAGTCCTGGGTATTTCGCAAAATAGACAATACTTTGGAACGCGATGTCGAAGGTCTGAATCGTGACCTCGTGACCGAAAGTCTCAAGCGTTCCAGTCAGAGAACCCATTGTTTTCAGCAAGCCACTTTCAATATCAAGCCCAAGTTTGAGGCCGATTTCATGGCTGAAGATGCAGAACTCCGCCCCAGTATCCATTTTCGCGTAAGTGTGGACGATATTATCACCCGCGATCAGCGCGGTTGGAATTCCGATTCCGTCTGCTCTGTCGGAATATAACCAGGTAACGTCAAAGCTGAGTTGAGTCGCCATCCTTAAACTCCGGCGAAGGGCGGGGCATCGGCAGGTGGGATATAGATCACCAATGGCAGATAAGCGCCATCGGCATCGGCTGCTGCAAAAACTTCGGCAGCATCTTCGCCATGAGCAATTAATCGATTACCATCGAGAGCCACCCACCGTCCGCCATATTCGTGAGCGCGTTCGTTCATCCAACGGCGGCTCGGTTCCGGATCCGGCATTTGTATCGGCTGAACGAATTTTGCCTGGCTCGACAGATCGGACCGGTCTCTGAGTTGAGCGTCGAGCAGTTCGCGCAACTTCAACTTCTCACTTTCCGGAAGAGAGTTGATTTGATTGTATAAAGTCTCAGCGGTGATCTCAGACATAATCGTATCCCTTCCAAATTCGCACTACGGCTAATTAGAATTCGATTCAGGAATCACTATGAGTATACACCCACTATTATTCGTGCGCATCTTCGACATTGATTTCAGCCTTTCACTCGCCAAAATTCGGTATCTGAAGAAAACAATAGACTTCCTGATACCTCCCACTATAGTTGGCGAAAGCGGGGAAGCGGTAGGGACACCGAAGAAGTATTCACAGTAGCTCGGAGCTCCTGGCAAAGTCCCTTTGCGGAGAGAGTCCTTGGCAGTTTCCGGCAAGAGTGCCCCGACCAAGTGACTGTGCTCGATGAAAATCATCCCCGGCTTACGTTGGAAGAAGTTTGGCGGCGGATTACTACTACAGTTGTAGTTGTGCATGTTGAGCCAGATTTTGCTTGTCAGGCGACCGTTTGGTCTGTGCTTGGTGTTTTCTACGCCATCGCGACCATTTCACCACTTGCTCCGGAGTTTGGGCGTTCCCCCATACCACTTGCCAGATCAATCGTCGTACTTCGGGGACTGTGAGCGGTAAGAGTTCCTCCGCTTCAATCGGGACGGGCCCCGATTTCTTGAGGCTTCGACTTGGCCTCAATCTCTGCGCTAGCCCCCACCACTGTGAAATAGGCGTGAGCCAACATTGTCAGCGTAATATGCCGATACCACTCATCCCAACTCCGCACTTCATACTGATCCAGCCCGACCTCACCTTTAGCACTCTCAAGACTCTCTTCAATCGCCCATCTTGTCCCAGCGCCGGCACTCAATCTCCGCCAGGCTTTCTTCGGTAACAACTCCGCAATCTCCGCCGACCATCGCTGGGCCCCTCGATACCACAATTGATACTGTGAGTAGACCGCCAAGACATAGAAAAGTCCTTGCTTCTCTAGCCAGCGGCGCAGATGGCCATCACTTGCAGAGATCTCATCGCCAGTTACCCAGTGAAACGGCACCCCAGCATTCTGCGCCCGTTTGATCATCTGTCGAGCCAGGGCCAATTTGGTGGCAGACTCCACTTCTAGATTGGCGTGACGTTTCATACAGATCGCGATAAAATAAAGCCGTCAGTTTTGATGCCATTGTTTTCTCAGCAAGCCTCTATTTCTTACAAACCCGTATTTGCCGACCAGGAGGGGAAAGGTGATAGCTCAGCTGCTCAATCGAGAATTTCTCAAGAAAAGTATTGATCAACTCAAAAAGACAGCGGCGGAAGAGGCCGTGTTACAGAATCAGGGCGATGTTGAGGCGCTAAATCGAGCTGCCGAACTCGAAATCGATGCTGCTGATTTGAAAGAGGCCGAAGAATTATTGCGGATATCTGCTGAACATGAAGCGCAGCGTCTGACGCAACCGGAAGACGAGATTGCATTCTTGCCGCGCGACGCAGTTGCCAGTCTCGTCCAATCGGCTCTGCTCGAATATTACGAAACCCGCTGTACCGGGAGGATAGAAGTCAGCGCCACGAAACGCGCAATCGCCGAACCGATTTATGTAACAGATCGGCAATTGAAAGGGCTGACTATGCAGGGAGAAGATCGCCGGGGACTCTTCGGTGCGTTCGAGCAGACCGACGCACGGTGGGCAGCCTGTCTGGTGGCGAGGGGGATTCGCTGGTTTCGCGGCAAGCGTCGTTTCAACCCGACCCCTGCGCCGCCGCTCGTCATATCGAATCAGGCACGCATCGTCATGGTCGGCGATTGGGGCAGCGGATTGCCTCGAGCCCGCAATGTCGGCGCGGCCATGCGCGAGGTTCTGCAGGAGGCTGACGCAGCCGGACGCGAGCAGCACGTCATTCACCTCGGGGATGTCTATTATTCGGGGTGGAAGCGCGAATATGAAAAACACTTTCTGCCTTACTGGCCGGTTAAGGAGGGCGAAGAGGACCGGATATCCTCCTGGTCGCTCAACGCCAATCATGATATGTATTCAGGCGGCCAAGGGTATTATGACTGTCTGCTCAAAGACCCACGTTTTGCGCGGCAGAGCCAATCTAGTTTCTTCAGT
Organism: Blastocatellia bacterium; assembly: GCA_035280505.1. Taxonomy (GTDB): domain Bacteria; phylum Acidobacteriota; class Blastocatellia; order RBC074; family RBC074; genus JAKEHZ01. The sequence continues at coordinate 16,943 of DATEFT010001042.1, forward strand.
TTGGAGAATGATTACTGGCATATCCTTGGCCTCGACACCGGGTACGAAGAGCACGACCTCAAGGGTGATCAAGCAGAGTGGGTAAAACAGCAAGCCGAGACTGCGCGTGGTAAAGACTTAATGTTAATGAGTCATCACCAGTTGTTCAGCGCCTACGAAAACGACGGGGAGAAATTGGCTGATAAATTGCGCTCGGTACTTGATGCGGGGCGCGTGCGTGGGTGGTTCTGGGGGCATGAACATCGATGCGCCTGTTATTATCCGCAACATAAGATCGAATATCCTCGATTGATCGGACATGGGGGCGTGCCAGTCTGGGCTTCATCTGCTCCCGTGCCGGACGGCGTGCAATACGAGTATAAAGGGAAATTCGACACGGGGCTGGAAACGTGGGCGATCTTCGGATTTGCCGTGCTCGATTTCGATGACTGGCGTATCAATGTCCGTTATATCAATGAAAACGGAGTGGAACATCACCGCGAAACTTTGCGAACTTCAGTAGTATGAAGACGATTAAGATAGAAATAGGCGATCTCGATCAAGGCCGTTATCCCCTGCGGCTCCGCGAATCAACGGCGCCGGATGGACCTGAATTGGCTCGCGGAACGATCCCGCAGGATCTGAAAGCACCTGGCGTGGATGGTGAGCCGCTCACTTACGCCGAGACGCTCTTTTCGCTGAATCCCGAGCTTTCGATCATCCCGCGTTTCGTGATCTGACCCTAGAGGCCGGAAGCAAAAGCGAAAGGCGCGCAGATAATAGATTGTTCGATCAGTTTCGCTTTATCTCCTTATAATTGGAAGCAAGAGGATCTTGATGAGTCACAACCTTGCCGAGCGAAAAATTCTCGAACTCCAACAGAAACTCGCCAATCTCAACGCCGAATTCGAATACTGGCGCGATCGGAGCAGCGAAGGAAGCCGTTTTGAAAAGCACAACTCACAGATCATCGCCATCACGACCGTGTTGGAGCAATTGCAGAAGGGAGCCCGCAATCGCGCTCAATCGGCGACAACGACGGAGGAGAAACTTGCGGTCTGCCGGCGAGTGGAGCGAGTGACTCTGGCGGCACATCGAATCTGGGAGTTCTTTCGCAGCAAATTCGCTCAACGCAAAGAGGAGCGATTACAGGGATATCTGGCAGCCGCTGACGAATTCGCGTGGATCTGTTACCAACCCGTTCGTAATATTGCCGCTGCTAATCACCCTGCCGGTTTTCGCAAGGAGCCGCCTTTGGTCTTCTTCAACGGCGGATTGAGCCCTTTCTCGGTCTCGCGCGAGCGTACGTTCGATGCCGAGCCTGTACCAAATGAGTCACTTTCGGCGCCGGAATTCACCAGGGTGTTGAACTCACTGCCGGTCCCGGTGATCGGCGTGCCCTGGCATCAGGTCTCGCATTTCCCCGATGCGCTAGTGATCGGGCACGAGGTCGGCCACATAGTCGAAGACGATTTTAATCTCACCCCACATTTAAATCAGCATTTGCATGAAGCCCTGGATAGCCGCGGTATTGATGGAACTCGTCATGGGGTGTGGCGCTCGTGGCTCGGCGAAATCTTTGCCGATCTTTACGGTTGTTTGTCGACAGGTCCGGCTTTCGTCAGTTCGCTTATGGATTTCCTGGTAGATGATCCTCAAACGGTCACCCAGGAGAGAGTGATTGGGAATAATTTTGGACCATATCCGACCACTCAGTTGCGAGTGCTCATCAATCTCGCCGCGTTGAGACGACTTGGTTTCAGCGAGGCCGCGGATAATCTTGAGCGAGACTGGCGTGCTTTCTATCCCTCGCATCAACTGGCCGCGTTCGAGCCGGACGTGGAAAAGATCGTCTCTGCTCTCCTTGATGCGACTTTTCCACAATTCGACAATAGTTCACTCCCAAAAATCTTCCGCTTCACGCTCGAACAGCAGGAAGAGGCCGAAATGACGAAGAGACAGATCACGGTTGACCGTAACTTGTCCAACAGCACCAAAGATATCCGCGTCTTCTATGCTGCCGTACGGCTGGCTTATATAGAAAATCCCGCCGATTTCGTTCAGCGGGGAAGCGCCGGCATGGTTCTCAAAAAGATTGAAAGGATGATCGACCTTGGGATTCGATCTGGCGAGAGGGTAATAGATGACCAGGGGAAAGATGACCACAACGCTCGACACACGACAATGGGCAAAGATATCTTTGAACAATTATGGGCGGCAACTGAGATTTGGCCCTGACGTTCAGTCTTGATACGGACGGGGCCAAGAGAAATGGTCTTGAGGGCAACGACGCTTCATCCTCGGGATCGTTGACTATGAGAATATGCTCTACCTGAGCCATCACGATTCGTAGCGGATGTCCCTCTCACCACCGGATTTGGAGTTGAATCGTGGGACAGATTCGGGATCGAAATTGTTTCAACGAGGTTCATTTCAATTCATCTTGAGTTCACGGACCGTGAGGCTGCAACTTGAGTAAAATATTAAAGATATCGGTAATTTTCAGCTCCGTTCAATTGACCACCTGTCTGAAAATCCGTGTGTCGGCGGTTCGATTCCGTCCCTGGCCACCTTTCAATTAATCCCATCGCCTCATTTTAATTCCCAACTATCTGCTTTTACATCAGCTTAGCGCATTGACCCTGACGGGGCCGATGACACCTCAAAACTCAACGAAATGCCTTCTCTCCCACCTGTCACCAGGTAGTTGACTGTCGATTGGCTGCCAGCGATCAAATGCTTGAAGCCGCTCATAAATGGGCTGTATAACCTCCCAGGAAAGGAGCTCTCTATGGATACTTCGCTGAGAAGTGGTGGGGAAGAAAAGGCCCCCTTGGTGGTGAAGGGAGAGCGCCAGGTTGTGGCAAAGCCCTGGCTGACTGTGAAGGAGACGGCGGAGGTGTTGGAGATGTCGGTAAATACGATTTATGCGGCGATCGAGACGGGGCAGTTTCCGTTTGAGTGGAAGAGGGTTGGGAGACAGATTAGAGTGAGTGCCAAGAGTTTGGGGCTCGGGTGTGGTGAGGAGACTGGTCAGTAGGTTGCGAAGGGGGCCAGCCCATTTTTCCCCTGCCTGAAGTCGGCGTGAGTGATGATGGGCTGGCCCAAATTTGATTTCAGCCCTGGACTTTAAAAATCGACGGATTAATGGCTAGTTCTGACAGCGGGAGCCATTTGTGCTGAGGCCGATCGAGAGTAGAAGGATGACTTTCATTTGGGGATACGGTTTCGTAAATGAGCACGCATTCCCTGCCACCAGCATCGGGAAAACAGGCTATCGCAACTGGCAAACGCAGCGGTGCCACATCGTTTGAATAGAATCTCTCATCCTGATGACCGTTGAGGGTCATCGAACCAGATAACCATAAATCTATCAAATGTTCGGCGATCTCATCCGGCGACTGGTCCGATGAAATCGCCCGAACAGGTAACCCCCACCCACCTTCGGAATCTCCGAATAGAAGTGCCGAATCTTGCCTTCGGACCAATAGCGCGACGGATAGCTTGACCGGCGAAGAATCGGCGTTGCCCTCGTCATTCAACAACGAAAGATGCGATGCGGCCTCCATTCCGGCTTCTATCAATGCCGGGAATTCGTCGGGGACGCGCAATGAACGAATCTCTTCAAGAGAAAACCAATTCGCTCCGTCCGTCTCTTTTAAATTTGGGCTGACCGTCGATTGAAATGCTCGGCAAAGATAGATCAGGTCAATGTGAATGTGTTCTTTTTCAGTGCCGGCCGCAATTTTCTCAGATAAGATGGCGAATGGCAGGGGGAGAAATTCCACTCCGCTGCCGGTTAGCGGTGAACTCGGAACACTCAAAATCTTTATTTCTTGCCCAACCTCCTCCTCAATCTCTCTCTTCAGTCCTTGGATTGGGTCTTCGAATTTCTCTAAATGGCCTCCGGGGTAAAGCCAAAGATCGAGCTTCTTATGCTTAACCAGAAGGATCTTTGAGCCGTCGATGATGATGGCTGAGACGGTTAAATGTTTTTCCATGATTATTTTGATCGATTAAGAGGTAGCCTCGAAAATGGTCTCCGCCAGCGCATCCACTTCTTCCGAAGAGAGGCCGGGGTGAACGGGAATCTGGATCAGTTCCTTAACCAACGCATCGGCATGAGGGCACTGCGAGCGAAACTGGGAAAAAAGAGGTCTATTATAGAGAGTCGTATATCCGTATTTCGCGGCATCCGACTGAATTCCAAGCTTCAACAATGCCTCCGACAGTCGGTGAAAAACGTCCGTTCCACTTTGGATGTGGAGCGTCAGTGAATAATAGTTTGGTTTTCCGGCACTTGAATAGCCGATTTCCCGCACATCGGCATTTTGAATGCCGCCCAGAATTTTCCGGGCATTCGCGGCGCGAATTTCGATCTGTGATTGAATCCGGTTAATTCTGAACACGCCGAGCCCGGCCGCGAGGCTCGAAATCTTGTAGTTAACTCCATAATGCTCTCCGTCAAGAAATCCGAGCTGACAGAATCGCCTGATTCTGTTCGCCAGGTCTTGCGAGTCGGTAAGAATAAACCCGCCCTCGCCGGTGGACAAGATTTTTCGATCATGGGTCGAGAAACAGCCGATAGCTCCATGCGTGCCACACAGGCGTCCATCAAGGCTTGCGCCATGAGCCTGGGCTGCGTCTTCGATCAGAGGAATTCCCTTCGAATCGATCAGGCTCCTGAGCCCGGCAAGACTAATCGGATATCCCCACAATGGTACCGTCATCACACATTTTGTTTTCGGGGAGATCTTTTTTTGCAGGTCGTCGAGGTCAATCTCGATACCTCCGGGGAGGACATCGACGAAGACGGGAATCGCTTTCAGTGTCAGGATCGGCAAACCGGAGGGAATCGGCGCGATCGCTGGAATTATGATCTCATCACCCGCCTCGACTCCGATCGTCAAGAGCGCGGCATGAATAGCAGCGGAGCCGGAACTGGTGGCAACCGCAAATCGCGAATTGAAAAATGCGGAGAGAGCTGCTTCGTATTCATCGATTACTGCGCTCGTGCCAGAGAGTTGCCTGTGATTCAGGACTTCAGCCAAAACGGAAGCTTCCGACGGATCTGAGAAAAGATATTTATCGCTGATTGTCATGCTGTCCTCCATCAATCATATGAAAGCGCCACTTTGATCGTCTCACCTGGGGTTTGATCGATCAGGCGATAGGCTTCTATCGCTGATGAAAACGGCAAGACCTGGGTAATGAGTGAGGTGACATCGATTTGATTCTGTTGCAGAAGCCCAATAGCGGTAGAATTGAGCCGTTCAAGGTTCCATCGTGGGGCGATCCGGTGAGAACATTTATTGACCGTCATTGAGGAGCGAATCGAAACTCTGTTCCGGTGGAACTCTTCACCGAGAAACAAAGTGTCGGCACTCGCTTGATAAGAGGAGACCACTACCACGGACCCACCGACGCAAACGCCTCTGATTGCCGTTTGCAGGGCTGCGATGTTGCCAGATGTCTCGATCGCGACATCCGTGCCATGACCGCTCGTCAATTCTTTAATCTCTCGCGCTGGATCGCTATCTGATCGAATGCCAATCGCGCCATATGAGCAGGCCTTTTCGAGTCTGAGAGGGAAGCGGTCAACGGCAAAGACTCTGGATGCGCCGGCTCTTAAGGCCAATTGCACCGTGATCAGTCCGATTGTTCCGAGACCGACCACTGTGACGGTATCGCCAATGTGAATCCTGGCATCGTGGACTCCACCGAGCGCCACGCGAGTCAGGGCGAGAAAGATGCCTTGAGTCGGAGATATTGCAGTGGGAAGCAGCCCTGTTTTGACAGTGGATAGGGGCAAATGATGCTCTTCGCCATGTGAGGCATCAATCCAGGCCAGATCACCGATTTTGACTCCAGGACAATCAGCGCCGACCTCGACTACTTGCGCCACAGTCTCATAGCCAGGAAATACCGGGTAGGTCTTTTTTGCCTCTCCATTCGTAAACAGTCTCAGGCTTTCGGACCAGGATTTATGGAAACTGGGCGTCGTCCCACGATATAGGTTCATCTCCGTGCCATGACTGATGCCACTCAGGACGCTACGCAATCGGATCTCGGCAGGAGATAAAGGCATCCTTTCCCTTGATGTAAAAGCTATCTCGAAAGGGCGCTCAATCGAAAGCAACCGAAAAATCGTTCTTTCACTTTGCATATCTGATACGCCTCACGGAAATACGAGCGGCTGAAGGCTCGTTAAACCATTTTATGGCCGACTTGATTGATAGACCCGTCATACCCTCAACGACTGGGATGGCGACGTTGGGAAAAGAAGGTGGGAATGGAAGGCAGTCATTTCTCTCATTCCCGCCGCCAATTGGCGAAGTCGCCGGATGTGACTTCGCTCTTCGCTTAACCAGGAGGATTCTCCCAGTTGGTCACAACTAAAGAGGAGAGAGGCCAGACCATCATCCCGCCAACGGGTATGATCTTATGAAGTCCTTTGGCGCTACCTCGAATAGAGGTCGATGATGTCTGGCCTTGTGCGGGAGGAGGGCACCTAACCTGCACCAACTCATCCTCCTCCCGCATTCACAGGCCTTGAACCGCGAGTCCGGCCTGAGGTGTTGGTGATCTGTAAGTGGGCAGAAAGTGAAGGCTCCTGCCCACCCCTCTCCCGCTTCTGACTCGGAGCTGAGATGAACTCCAAGAGGGAGAGAAGAGCTTTTAGAAAGGGGGATGGCTTGCGCAGTCTCCCCCCTCCTTTTCTCCCTTCCAAAGACAGCGCCAGAGAAATCCCCATTTCAAGAGTCGCTGTCTCACCTGTTGGAAGAGAGAAAAAAAACACTGACGGGTTGTGAGATCGATCGAGAGATTGAAGATAAATCCCTAGATGGGATCGACACATCTCACAAGTAACTAAATGTGCCTCCAATATCTCTCGCAAATCCTTCGACATTCGATCCGCCACGTAATGGCTGATCTGCCGGCTCCAGCCACAACGCAATGTCGCTGGGGTCAAGCCTGGGGTTCGAGGCTCGCCGTCCAACGTGATAGCCTGGAACGGCAGGGTTTTAATCTTGATGACCAGATTTTCACGGCACCAATTACAATTATTGAAGTGGGTTTCAGCCATATGCCTCTCCCACTCATTCAGAGTGCCGTTCACATATTCGCCTATTTGTGTCCAATCTACATGAATCTGATCGGCTTTGGCGCGAGATCCCATTCCAATACTCCAATTCACAAAAGAAGGAGGATGGGTAGACCTCCCCCCTCCCAGGGATCCATCCCCCATCCCCACCGACCACCCCAGGCCAGCAATGTGCCTGGAGCAGTAAGTGTGTCTGAATTATTTCCGCGGTTCGCTCTTTCTGCCTAACCGACTCTGAGCTAGCATGAGACTGCAAAATAGTTTCAGCTCGGAGTTGGCAAAATAAATGCTGATCAAAGCTGGGGCCTTCTAGTGCAGTTTTTGAGGACATTGGCTGCACTTGCGATTGCTGCTTGAGACGGGCTGACTCTACCGCAGGTGCTGGCAGGGTTTCTCCAAAGGTTTCTCATACATTTTCCAAGGACGAAATTGCGGCTATGGACAATACAATATACACGTTTGGGATATATCGTCTCTCCCTTGCAAAATCCATTCTTTGGCGAGGCGAGGACGAGTTGGTCATCGAGCCGCAACAGTTTGACTTGCTAGTTTACTTTCTTCAGCATCGAGAAGAGTTGATTACGAAAAAGATGCTGGCCTCGAAGATCTGGGGCGGCCATGCAGATCAGCGGACCGTAGCCAATGCCGTCGGCCTGCTCAGAAAGCTCCTCCGAATCAACGATGACGGCAATGAATATATTAAGACCGTTCCCAAGAAAGGCTACCGATGGGCCCCGACGATCGAAGTAATCGAAAGCACTGAACACAGGGGCGCCTCAGCCATGCAGGAGGTGGATAGCTCGATGCGAGAGCCGGATGGAGGGTGGCAGGGCCTGGTGTTTACTGTCGGAGACGCGCGGCCTCAGCTTGAGCTTCCAGTATCTGACATTGTGGGATTGAGAGGCCTGGATGCGTTGAATTTGCTCCCTGAACCGAAGCGCGCAGATCTCTACTTTGATTTAGGGCGGCAAGCTGCAGCTAATATCATTGGAGAAGATCAGGCCATTTGGATGCGATTTCTCAGCGCTCAGTATGACCATTTCGCAGATGCGTTGAATTTTTACGCGAAGACTTCCAGCAAAAGAGAGTTGGATCTTGTCGTCTGCCTGGTCCCATTTTGGGAAAGGTTTGGAGGCTGGCCAGAAGCAACTGAAAGATTACGCGGGGCACTGGCGCGGCATGGCGAGGAAGATTCTGAAATGAAGGCGCGGGCGCTCGGCATGTATGCCAAATTCGCCTTCTTCCTCGACGACTATCAGACCACTACGCAAGTTTCGATGGAAGCGGCGGCGATGGCCCGGCGAATTGAAGATGATGCCAATCTGGGTTTGGCTCTATACAATTTAGCCCGCGTTGCCGAAGCCGAGGGACGACATGCGGACGCCAAGGCGCTTTTGAAACAAGCCATAGATGCCGCACGTAAAGCGAAGGCCGATCCGATCACGAGCCGCATATATGGAATGCTCGGGATGGTCGCGCTGGGTGAAGGCAACTATGTTGCGGCCGAAGATTGCTACATGAAGGGCGTGGCGATATTTGAGCAGGCCGGCGATTTACGCGAGATTGCGTACTATTACAGTCGGCTTAGCTCCGTTGCGGTTGGACTGAAGGATATAGCAAAAGCCCGGATGAGACTCGAAAAAAGTCAAGATCCGGCCTACGGCACCCCTGGCAAACAGTCCATCGCGCTGGCAGCATTCAACCGTGGACTGATCGAAGATTCGGCGGGGCAGTATAAAGCGGCGCTGGCTGAATTTCAGAAGGCCTTTCTGTTGCGCCACGAAATCGGAGAGAAACGCGGAACCGCGAAGGCGATGGAGGCAGTTGCGAAAATGGCATATGCTCTAGGGAAGGAAAAAGAGAGCGCCAGGATTTTCGGCGCGGCCGTCGGGTTGCGCCAGTCTTCTTTGTCTCCGATGTCACCGATGGAGCAAGGCAGATATGCGGGCTTGATAGATGATCTGCATAAGAAGCATCCGAAAGCCTTTGATGACGGTAAGAACCTGGTGTTGGCGGACGTCGTGCCAATCATTTGACTTGTGGTTCGCCAAAACCTCGTAGTAATTGATTTGATTGACTTTTTACAGTTTCTGGCTGCACACTTCCAGAATGAAGTCTCTCTTATCTTTACTCTTCAGCCTGGTCAGCTCAACGCTCAAAGAACGGTGCGACTTAGCTCTTGAGAACCTCGCGTTACGGCAACAACTTGCCGTCCTCAAGCGCAAGCATAAGCGTCCAGTCATTGAGAACAAGGATCGTCTGTTCTGGGCCTGGTTGTCTTGGATTTGGACTGGATGGCAAGAATCTTTGGTCATTGTTCAGCCTGAGACTGTCGTCGAGTGGCATCGTCGGGGATTCCGGCTCTTTTGGACGAAGCTCTTGCAGCGAAACGTCGGGGGCCGCCCTTCAGTTAACAGAGAGCTGAAAGAGCTGATTCGGTGGATGACGCAGGCTAATCCATTGTGGGGTGGCGCCGCGTATTCACGGAGAGTTGAGCAAGCTTGGGATTGAGGTGTCGGAACGAACTGTCTCGCGATTAATGCCTAAGAGCCGGGAGCCACCGTCACAAACCTGGCGAACTTTCCTGGAAAATCATGTGAAAGAGATGGTCTCGATAGATTTTATGACTGTCCCGATGGCGACTTTCCGCGTGCTGTTTGTCCTGGTGGTGCTGGCCCATCACCGCCGGCGAGTGGTTCACTTTAACGTGACCGAGCATCCGACGGCGGCTTGGACGGCGCAGCAGATCGTCGAAGCTTTTCCGGAAGATACCGCACCGCGTTTTCTGCTTCGAGATCGGGACCGGATTTACGGAGAAGAGTTTCGGCGGCGGGTGACGGGAATGAAGATTGAAGAAGTGATGACGGCGCCACGCAGCCCGTGGCAATCGCCGTATGTTGAACGGCTAATCGGCTCCATCCGGAGAGAATGTCTGGATCATGTCATTATTCTTGGGGAGCGGCACTTGCGCTGCATACTGAGATCCTACCTTGCATATTACGGTCGATCACGAACTCATCTCTCGTTAGCAAAGGACGCTCCGGAGTCGAGAGCCGCGCAGCCGCCGGAGTTGGGATCGGTGATCGAGATCGCCGAAGTTGGAGGTCTGCATCATCGATACGAACGCCGAGCGGCCTGATGAGGATAATGAAAATACAGACCGGATCTGGTTTTGGCGAACCACAGGGTAGATCGATCATTTAACCGAAAACTGAAGCAGTTCGAAATGCAGGGCAGTGTATCCGGGAAGATCGCGAGCACGAACCTAATCTTCAATATAATGCCATCCGAAATGATTCTACCTATATCATTGCCGCTGATAAATTACCTCACTTAGCGCGTCTCTTCACTGAAAGCAGGCAGGGCAACCAGAGGTGATTAAGGCGGCCTGCGCACCTCCGATTCACTTCTTTCCGGGGTTGTCCAATATTGGACGGCAATTTATCCCGGACTGGTCCATCATCAGCCTAGAGCTACCGATCTTAAGTTCAATGTACAAAGCCTCTCTTACTCGCCCGGCAAAAGACTCTTTACCAGGCTTGAACTTGAAGGCGTGGGATTAAGCCGGGCCAAGATGGTCTGTGCGTAGAACCCAAGACTGAAGCCATGCGTCGGTGAAGACCAAGGAGGGGGTATGCGGCAAACAGAACTGCCTGGCGAACATCTCAATTTTCCCAAACAGCAACTGATCGATGGGTCCAAGCAGCTCGCGGCTCGCATCAACCGGTATCCGGCAGTATCCGGATCTCTCGCGCCAACTCTCGCTCTGGAACCAGCGCGGCTCGCAGGTCATTTTAGGCACGCTGTTGGAGATCCCGATCAAGGAATCGCTGAACTATGTGCAGCCGCTCTATCTGCGGGCGGAGACCGGTAAGATCCCGGAACTCAAGCGCGTGATTGTGGCCGCCGAGAATCGGATTGCGATGGATTGATCAAAGTATGGACGGAATTGAGATGGGTATCATCGAACGCGCGCTGCTCAATTCGACATTTGAATGAAAGGTATCTTTAGGTTGCAGCAAGCAGGAGCTCAATCCTCAACTCAGGTTGGAGAACCAATAACTACTAAGGAGAAATCGATGTTTATCTATAATAGCCTGCGAAGGCTCAAGTTAACTGCCGCCGGTTCATTTCTTCGTTTTCTGATTATGTTCACCCTGGCGGTGATCGGGCCGCTGGTGCTGTTTGTGCTCGGCTTTTACAACCAGCGTCTGATAGGGCCGGCCAGCATGGCGTGGTCTTTTCTGGCGATTGCCCTGCTGATCTCAGCCTGTGTCGGCGGCGGCTTTCTGATGTTCAAGCTCCGGCCCAGGCCGGCGAAGTAGGCAGGGATCGGTAATTTTCCGCCTCGTACCTGGGGAGAATTAACGCCAGGCGTGTCGTCAAGGTAGGTTGAAGTTGATCGGGGACGGGAAGAAGTAACATGGACATGCTGAAGATTGAATCAATTGTCTGATCCCGGATTTCCCCCGCAACCAGGATCGAAGAGGAGATGTGCAAATGAAAATTATCAGGATTATCATCGCGAGCGCGTTATTTTTGATGACGCTCGTTGGCGAGGTTTCGGCGCAGACTGTCGGGGTCACCCTGACCTCGCCCGAGCCCGCTCGATGGATTCCCGCCAAGCGCCGGATCCTGGCCGTCAACTATCACGAAAACAAAGAGACCGTTGTCAAGATGTCCGGCACAGCCGTCGTTCCGCGAGCGACCGGCAAGGCGCGGGTTGAATTCAAGCAGGGGCGCGCGCAGATCAAACTTGAGATGGCAAATCTCGGCCACCCGCAATCGCTCGGTGCCTTCTACACCAGCTACCTGCTGTGGGCGGTGGCTCCGGAAGGCCAGACTGAGCCCCTCATGGAATTACCGATCCAAACCAAATTCAAGGTTGAGGCGACGACGAGCTTTCAGATTTTCGGACTGCTGATTACGGCGGAGCCGCACTCCAGGGTGGAACTGCCGAGTTCCGTGATCGTAGTCGAGAACGCCTTACGAAGAGACACTGAAGACGGGATCCGGACCAGCCAGCTCGAATATAGCGGCGATCCAGGAACGTTCCATATCATCTACTTGCCCAACGCTCCAGCGGTTAACGCCGATTATCACACGCCGCTGAGGATTCTGGGAGCTCGCCGTGCGGTCGAGATCGCCCAGCGGGCCGGCGCGGAAAAATTCGCTGAGCCGGAGCTGCGCGAAGCGGAAGAGGCGCTTGCCGTTTTGGAACGGGACTGGCTGCGGACCCGCCACCCTTCCGACCCGAGCAAAAACGCGGAGCCCGATAGTAGACTGGCGCACGAGGTGATGCGTCGGGGCGAGCACGCGCGAAGCTTGAGCGTCAAGCGCCGCGTCCAGACCATGTTTATCATCGAGCATCAGGCGACCGGCAATAACATTGCCCAAGCCCTGTTTGAAGCAGATCGAGCTCGAACTGAGGCTGAATTCGCCCAAAGCATTTCCGGCCTCACCAGAATTGACGTTGAACGAATGCGGAAATCCGAGCGGGTTCGGGCGATGCGCTCCGCTAGCGAGGCGTTGATGTCGAGGAAACGGGTCGAATCGGCTCGAGCCGCGGCGGCAGTGGCCGAAAGCGAAGGTTCGGTGCGCGATGAGGCAAACAGTGCGCGCATCCAAACCGAAGAAGCCACGCATAAAAGGGACGCCGCACCGGAGCGCCTCTACAGCTCGCTCTCAGAGATTTTCGAAACCCGGCGCGAAGCCCGCGGGCTGATCGTCAATCTTTCGGAGGTCTTATTCGATCCAGGCCGGGCCAGCCTCAAGTCCGGAGCGAGAGAGAACCTGAGCCAACTGGCCGGCGTGCTGTCGGCTTTTCCCGGCAGTTACCGGGTCGAGATTCAAGGATACTCTGATTCAGTCGGACCGGGCGAGTCGAACCTCATTCTGTCGCGGGAGCGAGCCGAATCGGTGCGCGATCATCTGGTGCAAAACGGGGTCAAGTCCGAGCGCGTGATTGCTGGTCGCGGCTTCGGCGAGTCAATACCCGCGGCCGGTAACGAGCCGGCGGCTGGCCGCCAGGTTAATCGGCGAGTGGAGATCATGATTGTTGATCGACCCGAGAGCCCGGTTAAATTCGGCCACCAGTAAGAAGCGGTAGAGTCGTGGCCAGGGCTTCAACCTTCGGTTGAGCCGGAGATGCCCATTCTTAAACCGCTTCGCCGCTGATCACCTGCGGTCGAGGTCACCGTCGCAGGTGATCAGCGTGGCAAACACGTGGTAGATGGGCCGGAAGAGCCGGCCGATGACTTATCAGCCTTGGGACCGAAATGTGATCTACGCCGTGGCGATTGTCACGACCTTGCTCTTTTTTACTGCCGCCCTCATCCACGAACTGTCGCCGGCGATGGTTGCCAGGCGGCGCGGGCTACCTGTCCATTCGATCACGTTGTTTATGCTCGGGGGGCGGAAGACAAAGAGGAACGGCCAACCGGAGGGAAAATTCGAATGACACTGACTGTTGGAGATAAGGTTGTCTACCCGTCTCAGGGCGTCTGTGTGATCGGCGAGATTGTTGAAAAAATAGTCGCCGAAAAAAGCATCGAGGTCTACCGGCTGGCCCTTCTGGGCGATCGCGGTGGCGAATTATTTGTTCCGGTGGAGAAGGCCCAGACCATTGGGGTTCGGCCGCTGCTGAAGAAGTCTGAGATCCCCAGGCTGCTGGGCGAACTCATGACAACTGTCAAAATAGCCAAGGATTGGAGGCAGCGCGGCCGTGACATCTTCGAATTGTTCACTTCCGGGTCGGCCTTTGATCTGGCCGAAATCATCAAGTCGCTAACTATGTTAAGAGTGACGAAGGTGCTCTCGTTTCAGGAGAACCGGACCCTGGAAAAAGCGAAAAGGCTCCTGGTTGGCGAGATCTCTGAAGTGATGGGAGAGAGTGAGAGTTCCGCCGAGGAACGATTAGACCAGATTCTCAACGCGCGAATAATTGCCGGTGTTAGCGAGTAACCAACTGCGCTCCCCAGAGGCAACTTCAGTTAGGCCAGGGAAGGATGGCCAAACCAATAACTGATGGATCCGCATCCGTCTTAAGGAAATTCGGAATCTACAAGGACGGCGAGGGCGCTGCCCGGCGGCGACTTGGACTGAATAAAAAATATGGGAAAACTTCATGAAGGAAAATAGAGTTCGGAAGATCGCTTTTGTCGGCGATCATTTGCCGCGCAAGTGCGGGATTGCCACGTTCACCTCTGATCTGCTGGCGGCGACGGCGGCGGCGTACCCCCAGAGCCAGTGTCTCGCCGTCTCGGTCAATGACACCAAGGGTGGGTATGCCTACCCGGAAGTGGTTCGCTTCGAGATCGAGGAGCAGGATTTGCCTTCCTATCTCCGCGCCGCGGATTTCCTCAACATCAGCAACGTGGACATTGTCTGCCTGCAGCACGAGTTCGGCATTTTCGGAGGGCCTGCCGGAGGGCATATTCTGGCGCTCCTGCGCGAATTGAGAATGCCGGTGGTGACCACGCTTCATACCGTCTTGCAGGAGCCGAAAGCCGATCAACGGCGGGTCATGCAGGAGTTGATTTCACTTTCGACCAGGCTCGTGGTCATGGCCGAGCGGGGGCGCCAAATGTTGCATGAGATTTATCATGCCCCGCCGGCCAAGATCGATCTGATTCCGCATGGCATTCCCGACGTGGGATTTGTGGATCCGACTTTTTTCAAGGATCAGTTCGGTGTGGAAGGGCGGGTGGTGTTGCTGACGTTCGGTCTGCTGTCGCCGAACAAAGGGATCGAATATGTGCTCAATGCTCTGCCGCAGATTTTGGAGGAGTTTCCCGATGTGGTCTATATCGTCTTGGGAGCTACTCATCCCAATGAATTGCGAGGGCATGGCGAAGCCTACCGGCTGAGCCTCGAGTACCTCGCCAAAAAGAACAAGGTTGAGAAGAATGTCATCTTTTACAACCAATTCGTGGACCTGGATAATTTAAAGGAATTTATCGGCGCCGCTGACTTGTACCTGACACCTTACCTTAATGAAGCTCAGATCACGTCAGGCACGCTCGCCTACACGTTCGGGGCGGGGAAGGCGGTGGTCTCCACACCGTACTGGCACGCGGCGGAGTTGTTGGCGGAGGATCGCGGCGTGTTGGTGCCGTTCGGCGATGCGGCGGCCATCGCGCGGGAGGTGATCGGTTTGTTGCGCGACGATACCCGCCGGCATGCCATTCGCAAGAACGCCTATCGGATCGGCCGTGAGATGGTCTGGAGCAATGCCGCGGCGCTCTATATGCAATCCTTCGAGTTGTCGAGATTAGGGGGAGCGGCGCGGTCTCGGAAGTCCCTCGCCACGAAAACACTCGACCAGAAGCCGCGGGAACTACCGGAGTTTAAGTTGAGCCACCTCTCGCGGATGGCCGATTCGACCGGGGTCTTTCAACACGCCGTTTTCAGCGCCCCGAATTTTTCCGAAGGCTATTGTACCGACGATAATGCGCGCGCCTACATCCTCGCCGTGCTGCTGGGCGAGCTGGGAGAGGATCCTGAGTCTGTGCGGACATTGGCCACTACTTGCGCGGCTTTTCTCCATCACGCCTTCGATCTCAAAACGAAACGCTTCCACAACCACCTCAGTTTCGACCGCCGTTGGCTGGACGAACGGGGATCGGACGACTGTCAGGGGCGGGCGCTCTGGGCGCTGGGCGTGGGAGTTGGGCGTTCTCCCTATCGGAGCTTTCAGATGATGGCCGGACAACTCTTCGCGAAGGCGCTGCCGGTGTTGACTGAGCTCACTTCGCCACGCGCATGGGCATTCGGCCTGATCGGGATTCATGAGTACCTGCGCCGGTTGCGCGGTGACAGCTTGGTCAACCAGACCCGTGAGACGCTGACCGCCCGGCTCATGAAACTTTTTGATGAGAACGCCCGGCAGGGCTGGCTCTGGTTTGAAGAAAGCCTCTCCTACGACAACGCGAAGCTGGCCCACGCCTTGATTCTGAGTGGGCGGGCAACCGGACAACAGCAGGTCTTTGAACGAGGCCTGGAGGCGCTCCGCTGGCTGATGGAATTGCAAAGTTCCGAGAAGGGGCACTTTCGGCCGATCGGCACCGACGGATTCTATTCCCGCCGTGGCCCGCGCGCCAATTTTGACCAGCAACCCATCGAGGCGCAGGCCTCAGTCTCGGCCTGTCTTGAGGCCTATCGCGCTACTTCGGACTTGTGGTGGTACGAACAGGCGCAACGCGCCTTCGATTGGTTCATCGGCTGGAATGATCTCGGCTTGGAACTCTATTCTCCCGAGACCGGTGGATGCTGCGATGGGTTGCACGTCGATCGAGTCAATGGGAATCAGGGGGCGGAATCCACTCTGGCCTTCTTGCTCTCGCTGGCGGAAACCCGCTTGACACAGAACATGCTGACCAGTTTCAAACAACCGATCACGGTTGATGAGTAACTACCGGCTTCAATTTCTTTGGAATAATCAGCCCATGTCAATTCATCTCAAGCGTCAGGCCACGATTCTCAGGCCTGACCAGTCGCGCGTTCTGCTACGGCCATTCGTCCACGGCGACCGCCAGCGAGTCGGCGGCATCGTGGCCCGCGTCGGCAGGCTGTCGGAAGAGCAGGTCGGTTCTCTCCTGGATGAAGTCTCCGTTGAATTCTCCCAGCGACACCAGCAGATCCACAAGATCTTTCTGGAACGCTTCGAACAGATCCGTGAGCTGCTGGCGACGGACGAACAGTTCTCCGAGCCGAGAAAGCTGTTGATCGGCTCGTATTTTCTGGCCGAGTATTCCCTGGAATCGGCGGCTCTATTCAATCCATCGATTGTTCGGCACCCCGATCAGTCGGACCTTCCCGTCGGAGCCTTGCGTTTTATTCTGAGCCTCCGCGCGACGGGGGAAGGGCACATCTCCTCCATCACTTTTCGGACCGGGATTATTCACGCCGACCATCGCATCGAAGTCCTTCGCCCCACCGGCTTTCTCACGGAACCGCGTCAGATTCCGAATCCGTGTTATGAGAAGGCGCTCTTCGAGCGAAAACTGTTGGAACTTCGGGTGACCAATGACTTCACGCGGGGCGTCATGCAGCACTTAGGCGATCGGTTCGACCTCGAAGAGCTGGCCGCCCGGATGCAAACGGAACTGAATCGGCTTCGCCAGTCCGAAGGATGGTTGGAGTATCAGATGACCGCTGATGGCGTGTGGATGGTGGCCCGGTCCAATTGTGAGGTTCAGTTCCAGCCCGAGCAAGAGTTATCCGAGCGTATCATCTTTCCGACCACTCCCTCCCAGCGGAATGGCATCGAGGACGCCCGTTTCGTTCGTTTCCAGGATGACGACGGGACGGAGGTCTATTACGCGACTTTCACCGCCTACGACGGCAGGATCGCGATGCCGGAACTGGTGGAGACTTCGGACTTTCTCCGCTTCCGATTCATCACGTTGAATGGACCAGCCGCTCAAAACAAGGGCATGGCGGTTTTTCCGCGGAAGGTTAACGGTCTTTATGCCATGCTCTCCCGTCAGGACAATGAGAACGTCCATGTCATGTTTTCCGATAATATTCACTTTTGGAATGAGCGGCAGGTGGTGCTTAAGCCGGTTTACCCATGGGAACTGGTCCAGATCGGGAATTGCGGATCCCCCATCGAGACTGAGGCCGGTTGGCTGGTCCTCAGCCACGGTGTGGGCCCGATGCGAAAGTACTGCATTGGCGCTTTTCTCCTCGATCGCGATGACCCCACCCACGTAATCGGCCGCCTCCGCGAGCCATTACTTGCGCCGAATCGGCAGGAGCGCAGGGGCTATGTACCCAACGTCGTTTATACGTGTGGCGCTCTCCTCCACAACCGCGAGCTGATCATTCCCTATGGTTTGGCGGATCATGCCACGGGCTTTGCCTCGGTTCCGGTCGATGAGGTGTTGGCTGCCATGCATCGGGAGGATCCGTTGACGGGATGATGATTCCTAACAAAAGAGTGGCTGTTCTGTCGCCGGTGGCGTGGCGAACCCCTCCCCGGCAATATGGCGCCTGGGAGACGGTGGCCGGCAACATCGCCGAGGGGCTCGCCGCGCGTGGTTGGGATGTAACCCTGTTTGCTACCAGGGACTCTCTGACCCGCGCTCGTTTGCAGGCAGTGGTGGACCGGGGATATGAAGAGGATCCCGCCGCCGACCCCAAAGTGGCCGAATACCTTCACCTCTCCGAAGCCTTCGAACATGCCGCCGAGTTCGATCTCATTCACAGTCACTACGACTTCATGGCGTTGACTTACAGCCGACTGGTTAAGACACCGGTCCTGACGACCGTCCATGGATTCTCGTCGCCCAAAATCATGCCCGTTTACCATAAGTATCGCGACGGATATTTTGTTTCGATCAGCGACTCCGATCGCGCGCCGGGGCTGAATTACCTGGCCACGGTCTACAACGGGATCGACCTCACCTTGTATCCGTTTCAGGAGGTTGGCGGCGGAGACCTCATCTTCCTCGGTCGGATTCACCCGGATAAGGGCGTCCACCTGGCCATCGAAGTCGCTCGCTTGAGCGGCCGGCGGTTGATCATCGCCGGAATCATTCAGGATCAGGCCTATTACCGGGAACGACTCAAACCGCATCTCGACGATCGCAGCGTCTGTTATCTCGGGCCAGTGGGTGTGGCGGAAAAAAATGAGCTGTTTGCGCGGGCCTGCGCTTTGATCCATCTGAACACTATTCCGGAGCGGTTCGGGTTAGTGATGGCCGAAGCCAATGCCGCCGGCGTGCCTGTGATCGCCATGGACCTGGGCTCTTGCCGTGAGGTGATCGAAGACGGGAGAACGGGGTTTCTGGTCGGCAGCGTCAACGAGGCCGCGCAGGCTGTGGAACGCCTGGCCGAGATCGATCGCCGCGCTTGCCGCCAACGGGTTCAGCAATACTTTTCTATTGAAACCATGGTGGAGGGGTACGAGCGGGTCTACTCGACGATTTTTGAGCTGGAGGAACATCGACAGCCGTCAGGGGTCCTTCAACCTCACCGAACTCGGCGATAATTCTTTTCGCCTTCGCCCAATATTGAACGGAGCCGCGTCAAAAACTGATTTTAGGGCGCCTCGCCGCGAGTAGAATGCCGACGATTAAATTGTAATGTCCAAATCTCGGCCAAACCGGCCTGACGTTTATTAAGATTGTATGGTGACAATGGATCCAACCACGAGCATAATGGAAGAGCAGGAACGAGAAGAATGAGCCGGTCACCTTGAACGAGCTTCTGATGCCGTCCTCTCAGCTCGTTTCAATCAAGATCTATCAACCCATGTTTATTGGCTAAGGAAGACGAAGATCTTTGCTTTCGGTTGCCCTGTATCCAGGAGGCGGCGGCAAAGAGGTAGATCCTCCTTGCGAACGAGACCAGATCTTCAACTCAAACAATCGGAGAAGGATTAGTGAAAATTCTGCTTTACAACCCGGATAATGGAGTGACCCGTAATTACATGCCGCACCTATGGATGTTCGTCTTACAAGCGCTCACTCCTCCCGGCCATGAAGTGCTGCTGGTTGACGGGAATACCCAGGCGATGGACGAGGTTCAGATTGCGCGGTTCGTGCGCGAGCAAGGCATTGATCTGGTCGGCATCGGCGCCATGACCCGGATGATCGCCAAAG
>DATEFT010001043.1:0-2888 GCA_035280505.1 Blastocatellia bacterium
CGATCGGAGGCCCAGATCATATGCTCTGAGCCAGTTAAAGTAAAACGAAGAGCGCGCGAAACCGGTCGACGGGCTTGCGGGCGTTGAGGCGTCTCCCGCGTCTTGAGGGGTTCAATACCGCGAGCGGTAGCGATTCGTAAGTTACATCAAACTCACCGGATCCACTTCGATCGTCACCATCTTCAGGTCTTGCCCGGCCTCCTTGACCCCGGCCATCGCGGCATCGAGCGCCTCGCGGGCCTGTCGGCGGTAGCGCGTTTTGATCAGGACCTGCAATCGATGCTCGCCCTTCAATCGGGCGATGGGCGCCGGAGCCGGCCCCAGCACGCGCAAGACATTCTCGGAATCGGCGGCTTTGATCAACCGGGCCAGTTCCGTGGCCATTCCGGCGGCCCGGGCAAACTCCGAATGTTTGACCAGGACATTGATCAAGGCCACGAACGGCGGATAGCGCATGCTCTGACGAAAATTGATCTCATACTCGTAAAATTTTTCATAGTTCTGCTCGCGGGCACGCTCGAGGGCGTAGTGCTCGGTATGGTAGCTTTGAATGATGACGCGGCCCGCCTTCTCGCCGCGACCGGCCCGCCCCGCCACCTGGGTCAGCAATTGGAAGGTCCGTTCGGCCGAGCGAAAATCGGGCATCCCCAATCCGGCATCGACCGAGATCACGCAGACCAGCGTCACATTGTGAAAATCATGGCCCTTGGCGATCATCTGGGTGCCGACCATGAGGTCGATGTCTCCGGTCGCGAACTCGCCGAGTAGTTTCTCGAAGGCGCCGCGCCGGCGTGTGGTGTCGCGGTCCAGACGCGAAATCCGCATCGTCGGATGCATCTCCCGCAGCAAAGCCTCGATCTGTTCCGTGCCCTCGCCGACGTAATAGATAAACGATCCTTCGCAATCCGGACAGGTCCGGGGCACCCGTTCCTGGTGGTTGCAATAGTGACAGACCAGCCGCGCCTCGCTCTTATGGTAGGTCAGGGTGACGTCGCAATTACGGCAGCGCGCCGTATGGCCGCAACTCCGGCAGAGCGTAAACGACGAATAGCCGCGCCGATTGAGCAGCACCAGCGTCTGTTCACCGCGTTCGTGGTTCTCTCTGATCGCGTCCCGCATCTCGTCCGAGAAGATCTGGGATTTGCCGTGCCGGGCAAAGACGTCGCGCAGATCCACGATCTCGACCCTGGCCAGGTCCCGCCCGCCGAACCGCTGGTCCAGTTTCAGATAGTGATATTTGCCGGTATGGGCATTGTGGAACGATTCCATCGACGGCGTGGCGCTGCCCAGAATCACCACGGCCTGAGCCCGGTTGGCCCGCATGATCGCCGTGTCGCGGCCGTGATAGCGCGGCGATTCGTCCTGTTTGTAAGAGGCTTCGTGCTCTTCGTCGACGACGATCAGGCCGATGTTCTCGAGCGGGGCGAAGACGGCCGACCGGGCGCCGATGCAGACCCGGGCCTCTCCCTGCCGGATGCGGTTCCATTCGTCGAGCCGCTCGCCGTCGGAGAGCGATGAATGCAGGATCGCCACCGCATCGCCGAAATGCGCCCGCAACCGCCGGGCGAACATCGGGGTCAGGGAGATCTCGGGCACCAGCATGAGAGCCGTCTGGCCCTGATCGAGCGCCGCCCGCATGGCCCGCATGTAGACCTCGGTCTTGCCGCTGCCGGTGACGCCGTGCAACAGAAAAGCCGCATAGCTGCCCGCCCGCAGTTTTTCAACGATGCGTTCGAGGGCCGATTGCTGCGCGCCGGTCAGGACGAAGTCAGCCTCTCCGTTCGGGCGCGGCTGTTTCAGATGGGCCAGAGGGTCGCGGCGCACCTCGCGGGTGAAGACCTCGACGTAACCGCGCTTCTCCAGGGTGCGGATGACCGAGGCGCTGACCCCGGCCCGCTCGGCCAATTGGGTATACGGCATCGGCTCGACCGAATCGAAGAGCAGCTTGATGATCCGCTCCTGCTGTTCGTTGAGCGGTTTGCTGCCCTCGATCGGGGCCCGCTGGATCAGGCCGACCACCTGTTGCCGTTTGGGTTTGACCTGGGCCGTCTGCAGTTGGCGCGTGATGGTCACGTAACCGACCCGTTCGAGTTCGCGGATCACGGCCGTGGCGCGCGCTTTGGTCAGTTGTTTGGCCAGCGCGCTGGCCGTGATCAGGCCCTCCTCCGCCACCAGCCCCAGCGCCTGGAGCTTGGTCGAGGCCGGGGTGGCCTTGGCGGCCGAGGCCGACAACGCGGCCCGCCCCTCGCCGGTGATCGAAACGATCGTCTCGGCCTCGGCGTTGATGCCCGCCGGCAGGCAGGATTTGATCACCTCGCCCCAGGGCGCGTAGTAGTAGTCGGCGATCCATTTCGTCAGCTCCAGCAGTTCGGCCGTCACCAGCGGCTCGACCTCGAAGAGCTCCTCGACATCCTTAATCTCGAAGTTGTCGGAATCCTGCCCCGTCTCTTCCAACCATTCGTAGACCCCGATGATATATCCGGTCAGCAGTTGCTTGCCGAAGGGGACGAGCACCCGGCATCCGGGCTTCGCATTCGCGGCAAAACTGTCAGGCAAACGATAGGTGAATGTCTGGTGAACGTTGAGTGGAATGGCGATTTCGGCGAACATCGGTTGTGAGCTTAGGCAAGAGGCGAAATTGAGTCAAGCCGCGGGGGACAGGAAATTGCCGATCCACTTCTCTGAAACCACACTCTATGACAGAATCGGATCAGGCAGTCCCTACAGTCTCTAACATTTTGAGGAGAATCGATCATGGCCATCCGGCGTCCGTTTTCCGCAGCGCTCGCTCTAATTCTAATGTTCGCCTCTGCTCTCCCCCCAATCTCCGGTACCGCCCAGAGTAGTTCCCCGGATTTGAGCGCCTCGCTGGCCGCGATCGAAAAATC
>DATEFT010001044.1:0-5796 GCA_035280505.1 Blastocatellia bacterium
GATGCCGCTGTCATTGACCATAAAGAGCGAGCCCTGATAGAGCAACGTCGAGGGCACCTGAGGCACCGGACGCTGATACTTCCACCGGATCGCCCGATCGGTCATGTCTCCCTCTCCGCCCAGTTTGATCGCCAGCAGACCGTTTTCAGCCGCCATCACGGCCCGAAAGAGATCCCAGTCCCAGGCGTTCAATTTCCCGTCTCGATCGAGATCGAAAAAGTCAAAACCAAAGTTCGGACTGAGCATCTTGTCCATCGGATCGCTGCCGGAGATTTCGTCCCTTCCGACGAAACCGTCTTTATTCTGATCATAGCGTTTCAAACCGTCGGCGAACGGCACGGTCGGGATCTGCTTGCCGGGTTGATTCTGCGGCAACCCCCAGCCATTGATGTAGAGGTACTCCCGGTCGTAGCTGATGACCGACTTCATTTCGCAGGCCAGCCCCCGAACCCACCAGATGCGTTTGCCGTCGGAGAGCGCGTAGGCCGAGACTTGAAACGATTCCGGGACGATCAACTGCTTCTCGCCCGACGGAGGCTGATAGACGGTCGGCGTTGAATACCCGGAGATCACCTCCGGACGCTCGGTCTTCCACTTCACCTGGCCGCTATTCTTGTCGACCGCCAACAGATATGAACCCAGATCCTGATCAACCGGCACAATGATCTTGTCGTCGACCAGAATCGGAGAGGCGCCATAACCGTAAAAGATGTTGAAGGGCCCGAGCGGCAACCGCCACTTCTCCTTGCCCTCGCCGGTGAAGGCGATCAACCCGAAGTCTTGAAAGAACGCATAGACGTTTTCGCCATCGGTCACCGGGCTGGCCGAGGCCGGACCGTTGACGTTCTCGAGACGGCCCTTGTGCGCGCGCGGAATCTCGCGTCGCCACAGCTCCTTTCCGGTCGCGCGGTCGAGCCCCACGACCAACAGCCGATAGTTGGATTTATCGTTGGGCGTGATGGGCGTGTGAGCCGTCACGAAGATACGATTGCGGGCCAGGACCGGCGAGGAATGGCCCGGCGGCAAGGCGGTCTTCCAGATCACATTCTGCTCCGGTCCGAACTCGACCGGCAAGTTGGTGGCCGCGGAGATCCCGGTGCCGTTCGGCCCCCGAAACCTCGACCAATCATCATCAGCCCGAAGCACGAAAGCTGAGCTCAGCGTCGTCGCCATCAGCCATAACATCGTCCCCATCCGGACGGCGGTTCTGGTCGTCATCGTGCAACCTCCTTTGCCTGATTGCCTGAATTGAATCCTGTTTGAGTAAGACGTTGCCGATTAGACTACAATCATTGATGATATTGATCAATCATGCCCGGCATTACCGGCCTCTTTCAGCCGATAGAATTAACGACTCTCAGATCCAACCTGGTTGGAGCGATTCTCTGTTTCTTTCTCTGCAGATCGGGCAGAATGGCTCGACTAAATGACCCGCACACATCCACGGAAGAGGATTGCGATGAGAATCCTGATCTTAGAAGACGATGCTGAGAGAAACCGGAAGTTACGTCACGCCCTCATTGGTCATGATGCCACCTTCACGACGACTGCGGCTGAAGCGATCGAGGCGCTTTCGAAGTTCGAGCGGTTCGACGTCGCATCCCTTGATCACGATCTGGGCGGTGGACAGATGTTGCCGTCCGACGAGCAGAGCGGGTATGCGGTGGCCGAATTTATCGTCTCAATGGGCGCCGGCAAATGGCCCACGTTGATCATCGTCCACTCATTCAACCCGGCGGGAGCCAAACGGATGTGCGATTGCCTCTCGTTCTGCGAAGCCATTGAGATCCGCCGGGCAGCCTTTGGAACGCCTCTCTTCTGGGCCTCCCTGATCCCTAATTAAAGCCTACTTTAATTGCCGGATCGTAATTAAAGAATTTGGCCGATTTCTTTAATAAGAAGATCTAAACTGCATATTTTCACTTAACGATTATTGTGTATTAGAGACTGAATCTCTCATCCCGACCGGCTGAAAAGGAGTGATTTGACAAACCGGACTCACTGCCTGGCAGCCATATAACAGAAATGTAATGATGAGTTGATTCGCGAGTTTGAAGATTTTTGAAGGTGAACAGCAGCGGTAAGTCTTTAAAAAAAAGAGTCGGGGCGATAGGATTTGAACCTACGACCTCTCGGTCCCGAACCGAGCGCTCTACCAGGCTGAGCCACGCCCCGATGTTTTGATCGTCCGGGTCGATTTACGCCGCCCCAAACGAACTGGTATCTTACTTACCCGCACTTCGTTTTGTCAAATGATCGGGAAACAATCGGCCCCAAACGGCGTTTTTTCAATCGAAGGTGACATCGACGACCTTGATCTGACAGCTTTCGCGGTTGTTCCATCGATTGATCTCCATTCGACACATCAGGCTCAGTTCCCGGGCGGCGGCCAGTTTGGCCTGATATTCCGAGGCGTTCCACCAGAGGGCCTCGACGCTCCGGCGATCCGTGCCGAGGATCAACTTGAGATGCTTTTGTTTCAGGAGTTGGGTCGAGAGCACCGGGGCCCGGCGAATCAGGAACAGGGGCGCCGGGTTCCCGATCCCGTGAGGTTCCAGGCGGGCCAGCAATCGGGCCGCCGTAACCGTCACCTGTTCCAACCGGATCTCGGCATCGGCCGTCAGAACCCGCCCCAGCTCCTCGTCGGTCAGGACGCCCTGCGCGTAATGATTGAGCCGCCAGCGGAACTCATCGATCTTCTCCGATTTCAGCGTGAACCCGGCAGCCATGGGATGGCCGCCATATTTGACCAGCACTTCAGAGACGTGATCGAGAGCATCGACCAGATGAAAACCGTCGATCGAACGAGCGCTGCCATGCGCGACTCCCTGTTCATCGATTGAGCAGATGAAGGTCGGCAATCCGGTCATCTCGACGATCTTCGAGCAGGCGATCCCGATCACGCCGCGGTGAAACCCCTCCTCTTCCGAGCCCGCAAAGACCATGACTCTCTCCGGGGCGTCCGTCGGGGCGGCCGGCCGCCCGTCGACGATCTTCTTGAGTTTCTCCAGCAACAGCCCCTGAATATGCTGACGCTCGGAGTTGAGAGCGTCGAGTTGGAGCGCGAGGTCGGTGGCCTCCTGATCCGTTTTGGCGTCAAAGAGGGCCAGCACCGAATTGGCGTGTGCAATCCGGCCGGCGGCGTTGATCCGGGGTCCGATCTTGAATCCGATATCGTAAGTCGTGATGGGCGGGCTGAGCTGGGCCAGATGCATCAGGGCCCGCAGGCCCGGATTATTGCTGCGCTCGCTCAGGGCTTTCAATCCGTGCACGACGATGGCGCGGTTCTCGGCCGCCGACAGATCGACCATATCGGCGATGGTCCCGATCGCCGTCAGTTTGGCCAGCGAGCCCAGAATCGCCTCCCGCCGGGGATGGCCGTCCAGCAGCGCCTCCGCCAGTTTGAGCGAAACGCCGCAGGCCGCCAGGTGCTTGTTCGGATAGTCGACCCCTGAAGAGCCCTTCGGGCACAACACGGCAAAGGCCTCGGCCGGCACATCTTCGCCGTCCGGCAGATGGTGATCGCAGATGATCAGGTCGATTCCGAGTTCCCCGGCCAGCCGCGCTTCGGCGTGAGATTTGATACCGATATCGGCGGTGACCACCACTTTGAACTTCTCCGCCGCGGCCCAGTTGATGATCTGACTCGAGAGTCCGTAGCCTTCGGTGAACCGGTCGGGAATATAGCAGGAGATCAGCTCCGCGCCGCCCAATAGTTTCAAAGTCTGAGAGATGATGACGCTCGAAGTGGTGCCATCGACATCGAAATCGGTGACGATCAGAATCCGCTCGCGATCCTTCAGCGCGCGCCGCAACCGTTCGACCGCCTGCGGCATATCGCGCAGCAGCAGCGGCGAATGCAGGTCCGAAATGAACTGCGGCTTGAGAAACTTCCGGATCTGTTCGGAACTCGAGAGCCCGCGATTGATCAGGCACCGGAGCGAGACCGGATCCTCGCCCGTTTCGGTCTGGAGGCGCGAGAGGGCCGTCTCGTCGCAGTCGGCCAGCAGCCAGCGGGCGCCGGAGATCCCACGCGAAATTTTGGTCGAGGAAGAGGTCATGGACTTCGAGGTCATCAACTTCGAGGACGTTTTGAGAGCTTCGACATCGGCACCTGAATCCGGTCCCGCAGACCGGATTCGATCATTCCAGGGTGACTAAGAATTGACCAGAACGGCGGCCAGTATGCCGAGGATCAAGATAAATATCAAGCTGGGCCAAGTTTGGTAAGACCGCGTACCAAGACCATTAGATTCCCGGAAAATTCCGCGCACCTTTCGGGAACCTTTTCCTTTAAGGGGCGTGATAGCCGCTGTGTGTAGTTTGTGTGAGGTGGTCAGCCATGCTGAGCGATTTACGCTGAGTGGGAGTGATCACCTCGATTTTTTTGACCGATCGGTTCCGGCCCCAGTTTGCACATCCATACGCTGTTTGTCAGCGTACTTTATGTTATAGTTTTGAACTGTTTTTGAGTCCCCTCTCCGCTAATTCCGTTGGAAATGGTCGTAAGCAAAGGAATCATAGGCGCGAAATTATGAAACCACTAGTCAACCTGGCAAACCAACCCTTTAGTAATCGCCGTTTCTTCTGGCTGGCGATCGGGTTGCTCTTTGTCGTGCCCTCCTATTTCGGCTTGCAGGCGCTCGGAAATATGGCGGCCCTGGAGTTGGAAATTTCCAAGCAAACGGAGACCACCACGGGACTCGAGGCTCAGCTCAAAAAGGTTGACAAGCCCGTCAAGACCAACTTCGTCATCTCCGTCGATCGGAATCGGGAGCTGCTCGTGGCCGGGGATCTGATCACCCGCCGGGCCTTCTCCTGGTCGCAACTGCTGAGCGACATCGAACGCAATCTGCCCTCCAACGTGCGGATCGTCAAGGTGGGGGTCACGCAGATTCTGCCCCAGGAGAAAGACGGCACGCTCGGGGACGATGTCACGGCCAACCTGAGTCTGGTGGTCGTCGGCAAAAGCAATCTCGATGTGACGATGATGATCAATAAGTTCCAGGAATCGGGCCGCTTTAAAGTCGTGCCGATCACGAAGAAACAGCTCGAAGGGGTGAACGACGTGGAGTTCACGTTGAAAGTCGATTACACGCCCCCGGCGTCCGCCAATCAGCCCTCGAATAATCAAGTAGCGTCCGGACAGATTGCGGAGAGGAACCAATGAACTTGCGGGAAAGTCTCAATCAAATCGAGCTGGGCAGCCTGGTGAAGAAGATTCGGCTGAGCGCCCTCGAACTGATCTTCCTGGCCGCCGCCCTGATCTACATGGCCATCGTCGGATTCTTCTTCCTGACCAAGATCGAACCGCTCAGGACTCAGGTCTCGACCTTGAAAGCAAAAGAGCTGGCGCTGCGCAAGCAGTTGGAAGATATCAGCACCAAGGAGAAGAAACGCAGCGAACAGGCGACCAACGCCGAGAAGATTCTCACCAGCCTGAGCAAATTCGAGAGCTATCTGAAATCGGACGAACGGGGGATGACCCAGATCATCAATGAGCTCGACGCGCTCGGCAAAACCCACAAGGTCCTGATCGGGGACGCCTCCTATCGCGTCGACGAGGCGGCGCCGACCGCCGACGAGAACGGAAATCCGGTCCCGCAGGCCACGCCCAATCCCAAGGGAAATATCTATCCGGCGCTCGGAATCGAGACCACGGTCATCGGCGATTATCCTAATCTGCGACGATTCCTGGTGGACCTCGAACGCAGCAAACAGTTTTTGATCATCACCGGGCTGTCGTTTCAGGGCGAGGGCGATCCCACCCGTCGGGCGGCCGCCGCGGGCCGGCCC
>DATEFT010001045.1:0-3337 GCA_035280505.1 Blastocatellia bacterium
GGCCGAGGTCAATGCGCGCGCGACCGTGGACGAGGCCGGAATCGGCGGGCAGACGGCGATCTTCCACGCGGCCACGCAGTCCGATGACCGGGGACTGCCGATGATGCGATTGTTGCTCGAACGCGGATCCGACCTCACAATCCGAGTGAAACTTCCGGGCTACTACGAGCGGCCGGGCGAAGTGGTAGAATGCACGCCCCTGGGGTATGCGCTGCAGTTCTCTGAGATCGGAGCCGAGACGGTCCGGCTGTTGCGGGAGCACGGAGGGCCAGAGTAACGATCATTCAATTCGAAATCGCAAAACATATGGCCGAAATGAGTGAAAGGAAAGGGCCGGCCCCAGCGCCGGCCCTCGATTCGTGACGGAGACCGTGGTCTACCGGTTGGAGTTGCGGAGCCGCTCGCGATGTTTCTTGATCAGCTCCTGGGTCTCGGATGGGGTCTCGGCACTCTCCGTCTCCTTGGATGACTTGCCGAAAGCCGCCGGATGGAGCAGCGTCCCGCGCTCCGTGGCGGGCTTCTCGACCTCGACCTGGATTCGATTGGTCTCGGCGTAGGCGTCGTGCCGGATGCCGGTCACCTGCCACGAGACCTCGACGTAGGGCTGGTCGGTCCTGATCGTGAACCGGTTCTTCTGAATCTTGCTGGCCACCATCGCCCGCGCGAACTGGCCGATCGGGGTCAACTGGTAGCGGAAGTCCCGGTTGAGGGCCTCGAAGTAGTCCGGCAGCGTGACCGTCGCGACGCCGTGCTCGTCGGTGGTGACGTTGCCGTTGTAGACGTTCATCATGTCGGGCGATTCGACGAACGAGTGGTAGAGGTACTTGTTCTCCGGATCCAACGGATGATCGATCTTGAACGAGCCGGAGGCCTTGCTCAGAGTGCCGTTGACCTGCACGTTCCCATCGAACCGGCCCGCGAGGCCGACCCCGAAGACCTGGCTGGTGCCGTAAATCGCCGCGCCGGTGCTGGAGGTGTTGATGCCGGTCACCCCGAAGGCGCCGAGGGCATAGACTCCCGAAGAGGCGGCGCTCTCGCCGATGACTCCGATTCCGCTCCCGGTGTTCTGGCCATAGATGCCGGTCAGGGTTCCGTTCGAGATGCCCTCCAGACCGTGGCCGCCGTCGCCGTTCTCTCCTCGCACTCCGGCGTGATTGTGTTCGGTCGTAAATCCGAGGATCCCATGCAGTCCGGTGGTCTCTCGGACCTCCAGCTTCGCGGCCGTGGGAAGCTGGGTTCCGATCCCGACCTTACCGTTGTTGAGAACGGTGAAGGCTCGAACCAGATTCGATCCGGTATCGACGCGAAAGGCCGGGTCATCGCCGGGCGGATTGAGAGTGGTCGCATGGGCGATCAGGTCGGCGACCTCGACGAACTCGATATCACCCAGATTCTCTGCATCATCGCACACCCGCGCTTGGCATTTTTCATTATTCTCTCCTTTGGGTCTGTTAAAACGGCCGATCTCTCGATCGGGGCTTCCGGCAAGAGTGGCCAGGGGACTCCGCAAAGAGTGTGGCCCTTGCTTTCATCCCTTACTCCGGAGAGGAGGGGAAACATGTCGAGTCTTTTCGATCCCCGGCGATCAACCTCAGCAGACGCGAAAGACGCGAAAGAATTGATGATTTCGCATCTTTCGCGTCTTCCGCATGTTTCGCGGTCTGTCAGCCAATTTTGCGGGCCAGTTGTTTACTATTTCTGGAGGAAGGATGGGATCAGGTTTACGACACCTGAAAAAAGTAGCGATCGACCTCCTCGCTGCGGCCGTCGGCGGTCTGGCCGAACAGGATCAGGATGTAATCGCCGGTGGCGAGTTCGCCGGCCTTGACCGTCAGCACTCCGAAAGCCCGGCCCTGGCTGAGCTGGATCAGGCTGGCGTCCCGGCGGAGAACGTCTTGCCCCTCGGCGGTCTGGACCTTGGCCTGATAACGCCGGTAATCGTGATCGCCCAGTTCCATCAGCAACTGCACTTTTCCCTGAAAGAAGGGGATGGTCGGTGGGAACGGCGCGTTCTCGCTGCGGATCGACGCGGGCACGAGCAGCAGCGAGAGCATCGGTGATGGGGTGAGTTGCGACCGGCGCTGTAACTGATCGAGCTCCGCTTTCAACTGCTCGCTGCGCTGACGTCCATCGGCGAGCTCTCGCTCCAGTTCCTGGTTTCGCCGCGCCAGTTCCTGTTCACGCTGAACCACGGCCGTGCGTTCGGTCTGCGCCTCGCTTCGGAGCCGGGCGACCTGCTCGGCCAGCCGGGTCCGCTCGATCGTTCCCCAGATCGCGCCGAACACCAGCAGGAGGGCCGCGGCCAGGGCGGCGCCCCAGGCCGGCGACGGCCACCATTGGAGAGCCGAAATCCGGCTCCACCAGGGAACGGCGGGCTCCGCCGCCGTCACCGCCGGCACCATCTCCTCCGGAGCCTGGTCGATCTTCGTCAACAACGATTTAGCGATCGCCACGCGCTCCCGGTGCAGCGACGAGGTCAGGTAACGCCGCTCGAACCGTTCCCGTTCGGCGCGAGACATCTCGCCTCTCGCGTAACTGTCGATCAGCTCGTTCTCGAAGGCCCAGACCTGATCGAACCGCTCCCGGTCCGTTAGAAGTTCCTGTTCCAGGGCAGTCTGGTCTGCCTCCGCCAATTCGCCGAGCAGATATCTCTGAATCAAATTTTCTTGTTTATCGATCTTCATTGCAGCAGTCTCTTACCCAGATCTCCGGAAATCCCCGTTTTCATGTCGGTCGAAAATCACGATCTTTGCAACAACGCAGGATACATTTTTCCAGCTTGTCCCGGATCCTCTGGGTCCGGCTGCGCAACGCATTGAGGGGGATCCCCAGCCTCTCGGCCAGCGAGACCCGGTTATCGATCTTTTGCCGCCGCTCATTTCGGTAATATTCGGTGATCAACTCCCGGCTCTCGGCCGGAAGCTGGCGCAGACAACGTTCCAGGCATTCCCGGCGGACATCGGTCACGTCCGGCTCCGGCTCCGGAGCCGCCATCGGCGGCAGCTCATCCAACTCAACCCGTTTATTGTCGGGACGCTCCAACGATTGCAGGAAGACCAGGCGCGCGACGCCGTGGCAGTAGACCGGCACGTCACGAATCGCCTCGCCCTCATCCAGTTTCCGCGCCACCCGATTGAAGGTCTCATCCACCAACTCTTCCGGGAAGGACGCACCTCGCCAATCGAGGAATTTGACCAGGGCTTCGCGCAATGATTCATACTTCTCTCCCGCGCGAGCCGGATCAGGATCCAGGCAGGCCAGAAATTTGGCAAAGGCCTCTTGAGTCAATTTCCAGTTGAACTGTGATGGTCGAGCGCTGTCACGCAATAGTTACTCC
>DATEFT010001046.1:0-17009 GCA_035280505.1 Blastocatellia bacterium
CGTTGTTGTGACTACACACTCGACAGATGATCGTTGCGCCAATTAGTTCGTTTCCACAGTTTTCGCACTTCATCTTGTATGATCCTTCATTACCCTCGATAAACCCTCGATACCCCGTGATATCCCTTTATATCTCTTTAAGTATGGCTCTGTGAGTCGTTATTTCTTTATTATTGATTATTGCATTATCGCAATTATTGCATTGGCTTCTACTAATCAAAATCTTGTTGATTCATGCCAGCTAAGATCATCCTGATATTAGCAAATGGCATCGGTCACGTCAAGAAAACTTCAGTCCTGACAGTGATTTGCAGGCGAAGGCCCGTTTCTTGTGATTTATCAATAGGTTTAACGGTTACCCAAATTCCCCGCTTACAATCCGGGTAATTCTCCAAAGTTTTTAATGTATTACCTTAAGCTTACGCAACCGTGAAACTTCTTCTCACCAGGTCGGTAATAATTACTCGACTTGGGCCCGAGTTGTGAATTGAGTATAACTAATCTCGCTCCTAAATTGTGGCCTCATTGAGGTTGGTCTCATGATTCCAGATCGGCGAGTCATGGCATCAAGTTTGCGTATGTTAATGTGGGGCAACGAAATACCAGGTGGTTAACTCCACTGACGGTGTCAAGTGGTTGCCGGGTGAGGCCGGCGATCACGAGTTAGGCGCTGCATCGTTACGACGAGGCAGCGCCTTTTATTATTCGGGATCTCATCTCGGGTCCTGGCTCAGAGCCGGGGCCGATCAGGATTCTCGAGGGCCGCCGAGCCGTCCGAGGAGGTTGGCGATCGAGGTGGCCAGTTCATCCGGTTCGACGGGTTTGGAGACGTGGAGCTGATAACCGGCAGCCAGCGCGTTGATGCGATCCTCGGCGCGGACATAGGCGGTCAATGCCACGGCCGGGATGTCTCCGCCTTCTTCGGGTTCTCGGGCCCGAACCTTCCGCATGAGGCTCAAGCCGTCCTCGTCCGGCATGCCCAGATCTGAGATCAAGACGTCGGGTCTCCACTGTTCCAGTTGGGCCAGCGCCTCGGCGGCGGACTGCGTGGCCGTGACCTGTGCGCCGTAGAGGGTCAGGGCGGCGATCAGCATCTCGCGCGCATCCACTTCATCATCGATGACCAGCACTCGAATCCCCTTGAGGATCGGTTGTGGCTTGACGACCGGGTCGTCCCGGGCGGGGGACCGCTGCCTTTCGTCGAAGACCGCTTTGACCGGGAGCTTGATGGTGAAGATGGCGCCCCGGCCCCGTCCGGGGCTGGCGGCCTCGACCGTTCCGCCGTGGAGTTCCACCAGATGGCGAACGATGGCCAGTCCCAACCCGAGTCCGGGAAATTTTCGTTCGCTGCCGCCGTCGGCCTGACGGAAGCGGTCGAAGACGAACGGCAGGAATTCGGGCCGGATTCCCTCGCCGTTATCGCTGACGGTCAGGAGGACCTGGGAGTCGACGCGGTCCAGCCGGATCTCCACCAGGCCGCGCTTGGGCGTGAATTTGACGGCGTTCGAGACCAGGTTCCAGATCACCTGTTGCAGGCGGTCGCCGTCGCCGGCGATCACTCCCACACCCTCCTCGAAGATGGTCCGGATCTGGATCTCCTTGGCCTCGGCCGCCGGATAGACTCCCTGGAGGGCGAAGGCGATGAGCGAGGCCAGGTCGACGCGGTCGAGCTTGAGTTGAAAGCGGCCGGTGATGATCTTCGAGACATCGAGAATGTCCTCGATCAATTGGGCCTGCGATTTGGCGTTGCGGGAGATGGTCTCGATCGCGTGCTGGATGCCCTCCGCGTCGAGCTGGCCGGACTGCAGAATATGGAGCCAGCCCAGCATGGCGTTGAGCGGGGTCTTGAGTTCGTGGGAGACGGTGGCCAGGAACTCATCTTTGAGACGGCTGGCCTCCTCGGCCTCCTGGCGCGCGGCCCGTTCCCAGACCAGGAGCCGGCTCCGTTCGCGCTCCCGGCTCATCTGTTCGGTGATGTCGCGGAAGGTGAGGACGGCACCGATGATCTTGCCGTGATCGTTCTTGATCGGGGACCCGCTGTCGGCGATCGCGCGTTCGGCCCCGTCTCTGGCCACCAGGAGCGTGTGGTCGGCGAGGTCGATCTGGAGCCCGTTCCGGAGGATCTCGGCGACCGGGTCGGCGACCTGCTGGCGGGTGAATTCATTGACGATTTTGAAGACCTCCGTCAATGGCCGGCCCCTGGCCTCTTCGTCGGTCCACCCGGTCAGCAACTGGGCGACGCGATTGAGGAAGGTGACGCACCCCCGCGCGTCGGTGGCGATGACGGCATCGCCGATGCTGGAGAGCGTGACCCGCAACTGCTCTCGTTGCCGGAAGAACTCTTCATCGGTGCGGCGGCGGATCCCGAGCTCCCGGGAGAGGGCCTTGACCTTCTCCGAGAGCCCCAGAAACAGTTGTCCGGTGGTCGGCTCCGATTTCAGGCGCAGAAGGATCGCGCTCTGGGCCGTCTCCGATGGGGAGCCGATGAGCGCTCCCTCACACCGGCAGGCCAGGGGCCGATCCGTGGGGATGCGGAGCGAGAAGTGGCCCGGGACCATCTCCTGGGCTCCGGCACAGGCCTCCAGATAGGCGGCGACCTTCTGAGCGGACTCCATCACCAGTTCGGCGAGGAGGGTCCCGATCAATCGCTGCGGGTCGATCTTCCAGAGGGCCATGGCGGCGGCGTTTGCCGCCAGGACCCGGCCCTCGCCGGAGAGCAGGCAGAGCGGTTCGGGGAAGATTCCGGCCATCGCTAGAAAAAGCTCAGGATTCACGTAGCGGGCTCCCCTTCAAGGTTGATTGTAGATACACGCATTCCTGCCCTCCTTATCAGCCAGGTTGATGAAGATTGATGGCTTCATCATCTCAAAGGAGTGGGGAGGTTGACTGTCAGCCCCGTTACACGCCCTGCGCGCGTGCCCGATCTCCAGGCCGTTGTGAAGATCCTCCTACACTCCGGGGTCACGAGAGGGACTGATTCCGCGCTGCTGATTCCGCGCTGCTGATTCTACTCTCTGAATGGTGCCGCTATTTGGGGGAAGTGTCGCAATGAACCGGGATCTTAATTCGGCGGGTGAGGGAACGCAACCCCCGGCTCGCAAAACGCGGATGAGAAACTCTCAAGCCGGCTTGACCACATGCTGCTTCAACACTTTAAAGCGGCAGCCCGGCGCCGCGTGGCTCCAGGTGACGGAGGCGCCGATCAGATTGGCGCGCGAGCGGATGTTGGCGATGCCGTGACCCGTTTTGTTGGTCGTGTTCCCGTCAAACCCCACTCCATCGTCTTCGATCTCGATCACCAGATGGCTCTGCTGTTCCGTGCGGATCGACATCCGGACCTGGCGGGCCCGGGCGTGCCGGCAGATGTTGTTGAGGGCCTCCTGGGCGATGCGGTAGAGCTGGATCTCCTCGATCGGCGACAACTGCAGACGGTCTTCGAGTTCGGGTTCGCAGTTGACGTGATAGGCGAACTTTCCGGCGGCCGGCAGGTGGGCGACCGCATCGTGCAGGGCCCACTCGAAGGCGGGCAGAAACCCGATGTTCTCGAGCGCCGAGGGGCTCAGGTCCTCGCAGATATGACGAATCTCGTTGGAGATCGCCTCGATCTCGCGGCGCAGCCGCGCCGGAGAGGGGCCCGCTTCGTCGATCGGCGGAGCCGGCATCTGATCGGTCAGCACCAGCAGGTGGCGGAGGTCCGCGAGCGTCTGGTCGTGCAGATCGCGCGCGACGCGACTGCGTTCGGCCTCGGTCTCGCTGGCCAATCGCAATCGCGTCTCATGCAGCTCGGAATTGGTCTCTTCGAGCGTTCGGTTGGTGCGGGCCAATCGGCGCTGCTGGCGGTAGGCCCAGACGGCGGCGCCGACGGCCAGGCCCAGCAGCGAAGTCAGCAAGAGGATCGACCAGGGGAAGGGAGCGCTGCTGATCCGCAATTTGACCGTCAGCGGCGCGGAGTAGACCAGGTCCCGGCTGATGGCCCGGACCAGGATCAGATATCCGCCCGATTCCAACTCCTCGACCGCGAATTGCGGAGCGGGGGTGCGGACCGGAGGTTTTAAGGTCTGGCCGCTCTCGGTCTGCAGCGTGAATTCGTATTGGAACTGGCTGGGGAAGGTGCGGCCTCCGATGCCGGTGACCTCGAGCAGAAAATTGCGCCGCGTATGCGGGAGCGCCAGTTCTCCGGTCAGATCTTTGGGCAGATAGATGCGATCGGCGACCAGCCGGTTGATCTGCAGGCGGGGCCGGGCCGCAGTCGGTTGATGCCGGACGACTCCGCGGTTGGTGCCGATCCAGATCTCGGACTGATCGGCGATCAGCGCGAAGACCTGCTGCGACGCCAGCCCCTCTTCGGTATCGAAGCGGATCGAGAGATCCTCCGCGGGCAGCAGTTTGATCAGCCCCGCGTTCTGGGTGGCGCACCAGACGATCTCGCGTCCCGCCGCGTCCGAATTGACCAGCAGCGATCGGACATCGACCTCGGGCAAGACCTCGCGCAGGACCTCGCCTTCCCGCAGATAGAGGCCCTGCGAGGTGCCGAGCCAGAACTGTTCTCGATCGCGCAGGTGGCTGATGCTGAGCGCGCGCAGCGCCCGGGCGGTCTTGTTCTCCGGCTGCTTCCCGGACTGGTCTTTGGACCAGGCGAAGGATTGGGCCTGTGAACCGTCGTATCGCCACAACTCGCCGTCGCTGGTGCCGAACCAGAGGGCGGAGTCTCCGTCGGCCGCGAGGCAGATCGCGTGTTGAGCCGCTCGATTGCTCAGGACCAGCGTGCGGTGGGGGCCATGCTCATCGATCTCGATCTTCTCGATGCCCCGTTCGTAGATCGCCGTGTAGATCTGCCTGCGAAATCCGGCGATGGCTCGGACGCTCTCGCGGAGCTGCGGATTGCGTGGTTCCGGGGTCGGGAGCGCCGCCGGGACCGGCGGCTCGGGCGCCGGGGTCTGGGCTTCAAACAGAGCGGGCGGGGCGGGCGGAGCGGGCGCGTCGGCGGAGGGGGCCGCCTCGAGCACCTCCGGCTCGGTCGTCACGCG
Organism: Blastocatellia bacterium; assembly: GCA_035280505.1. Classification (GTDB taxonomy): domain Bacteria; phylum Acidobacteriota; class Blastocatellia; order RBC074; family RBC074; genus JAKEHZ01. The sequence continues at coordinate 5,028 of DATEFT010001046.1, forward strand.
CTTAAAACTCGACGCCTCTTTCGGTTTGATGAAGAGACCGCTGCTGGAGCCGACCCAGACCGTTCCGCCCCCGTCTTCATAGAGCGCATAGACGGCGCGTCCTTGCAACTCGCTGACCTCGGTCCAGGGCCCGGAGTCGGTCTCCCGGGGATCGGCCCGGAGTTGAAAGAGCCCGTGATTGGTGCCGCCGAGGATCGCCCCGGATGAAGTGCGGAGCAGGACCCGGACGAAGTTGCTCTGCGAGTTATTGCTGACGTTGGAGGTCCGAAAACTCTCGCGATCGTAACGGCAGACGCCGCGATCGGTGCCGAACCAGATCAGCCCCTCACGGTCGCGAAAGACGGTGTTGATGTGGTCGGATCGCAAGCCGCCCGCGGTATTCTCGACGGTCAGGTGCTCGATCGGTTTCGCCTCGCCGCCCTCGGGCCCGAGCTCGGACTTGATCAGGTAGGCTCCCTGGCGGGTGGTCCCGGCCCAGACCTGGCCGCCGCCGCCGTGGAGGGCCGTCACCTCGCCGGTATTCAAGGGGATCTTCTTCAGCGTGTCCCGGCTGAGCAGCCAGAGGCCGCCGGACTGTTTGCCGGTTCGCTCGCCGAGCCAGACCCGGTGGTCATCGGCGTCGTGATAGGCCGAAGTGATGAAGTAGGGGCGCGGCTGTCTGGTCGAGGCCTCCCGGAGTTCGCCCGCCTTCTGGATCAGCGGGCCGCGTCCGCTGGACCCGATCACCCATTCTCCCGAGCCGGAGTTCGAACCGCCCGGCTCCGAGCCGGGCGTCGTCCAGGCGACCGCCGTCAGCGGCAGGGTCTGATCCGGCTGCTCGGGCGATTTCAGGAGGGGCTGCGAGGTTTGATCGATCCGGGTCGCCGAGAGGCTGCCGGCCGGGGCTCGCTCGAGATAGCTTCGATCCGCCGTCTGCTCCCGGTAGAGCAGGATCTCGCCCTTGGCCGTGGTCAGGGCGACCTCGTGCTGCGGTGAGATGGCGATCCCGGTGATCATGCGCCCGCGAGTTCTGGGCACCTCTTCCATGACTCCCTGGTGGAGACGGGCCGCGCCGGCATCCGTTCCGATCCAGAGGGTCCCGTCGCGCGGATCCAATTGCAACGAGGTGACGCGCCGGGAATCGACCAGGTCTTCGATGCTCTTCGGCTCGACGTTCCGCCCGTCGTAGCTGACCAGACCGTTGTCGGTGCCGAACCAGAGCAGCCCGTCGGCATCCTCGGCGATGGCGTTGACGCGGTCGGAGGGCAGGCCATGGAAGATGGTGACCGCGCCCCACCGGTGCAGATTGAGCGTGGCCGGGTCGAGCGCGACGACGGTCGGAGTCGACTCGGGGCTCGGCTGTTCCGTATCGGTCGGCGAGACCTGCGCGGAGGGGGCGAGCGACCCCAGATAGATCCCGAGGATCGAGATCGCCGCCCACAGCGGCAGGATCCGCAGCCGATGGCGCCACCGGTCTCGGAGGCTCCTCCGGGCGTCTTGGGCGGGTTCTGTGCTTCTCATCTTGATGCGAGACCGCGAAACACGCGAAACACGCGAAAGACGGACGATTTAGCGCGGTTCGCGTGTTTTGCGGTTAAGCTCGAATTCAATATTTTCCGGGCCGCTTGGCCTCCTCGGGCTGTTCCGATCCGAACTTCTTCCGGTCCTTCTCCAGCCACTTTTCCAGTTCGTTGCTGGCCTTGGCCAGCTCGTCTTCGTTGATCAAGCCACGCCGGAGCGCCTCGAAATAGGCGCGGGTGCGAATGTTGAACGCCATGCGATCGTAGGCTTCATCCACGGTCCCCTCGGAGTTGGAGACGAACAGTTTTTCGTAGAGGGTCGTCAACCGGCTCTCGACGCCCCGCAGGCTGAGGTGGCATTTCCGGGCGATCGCCCAGTTCGAGAGCCCGAGCGCCAGGTAATAGAGCGCTTCGGCTTCGAAGTCGGTCAATAACGGTTGTGTGAAAGCATCTTTGAAATTGGGGTCGATCATATCCGCCCCGTCTTCGAGGACGGCGGCGACGAATCGTAGAAATCGGCTCTCGGGGTTGTTCTTGTCGATGAATCCGTAGGCCGGCGGAGGCTGCACGCTCCGCACGATCTTGCGAATCTCGTTAATATATATCTCGTGCGGGAATTGGGTCCAGAAGATGATGCGCGCCTGGGGAAAACTTCTCCAGATCGCGCGCGCCGCTTTGACTCCCGACAACCTGGGCATCTGGATATCCAGCACGCACAATTGGGGGCGTTCCGCGAGCGCCACCTTCACCACGCTCTCTCCGTCCGGGGCTTCCAGGATCGGACGATGAGCCGGAAACTCGCGTTCCAGTAGTTCGCGCAGGTAGGCACGTTGCGCAATATTGTCTTCGGCGATCAGAATTGACATAACTCTTGGGCGTCCTAATCATTATTAGAGGCGATAATAATATGTTACTGCGTGTATCTTGAACAGTCGTCGATCACTCTCAAATGGCTGTGGTTAGCCACACTATCGGCCGAAAATATCTCTCTGTCCTCTTTGTAACATGATCGGCGGCCGCGCGCTGAAAGATGGGAGCGGTTTAATGAAGCGCGTTCACCCGGCCGGAAAATTCCGGGCGGCGGGCCGGTCTCGGAAAAGAATTTTCGGGCGGCGGAGATTAACTTTTTTCCGAGGTTTGCGTCGTTTTTGCCCAGTAAAAAGGGTCAATTCGGGGGCGCGGGCGGAGATAAATCGGCGATCGAAGATGCAAGATGTAGATGGCGCTTGATTTCGCCGAACCTTTAGGCTACCATCAGGTTTACTTTCGAGGTGGGCGCGAGCCCACCTTTTTTATCAGACCATGTCCTGGAGATATTCAGCCTGACATCAAAGGTCGTAGCAGAGAAGGGGAGCTGGATGAATCTTGATCCGCGCCTGAGCGCGATCATTGAGCGTGCAGTTGAAAGTGCGGGATTGGAACTGGTCCACGCAGAGATGACCAGGGGAGGCAATCCGACGCTCAGCATCTACATCGACAAGCCCGGCGGCGTGACAATTGATGATTGCACGGCGGTGAACGGTCGTCTCAGTCTGATTCTCGATGTCGAGGACATAATTCCACACCAGTACACGCTCGAAGTCGCCTCGCCGGGTTTGGATCGTGGGCTCTTTAAAGAGTCCGATTACGAACGGTTTGCGGGGCTGCCCTGCCACGTCAGGCTCTCGGAAGCGATCGAAGGACAGCGCAACTTTCACGGGAAGCTGATCGGTCTCGATCGGGAAGGGGAAGTCGCGGCGATCGTTGAAGAGGCCGGTGGTAAGCGCCATCGACTGGAATTGATGAAGATTGCGAAAGCGAATGTTGAGATCGAACCTTGACAGTTCTCAGTTGGGGTTTTTAGTCATCTGAGTCTTCTGAATTCCGAATCTGAATCTGAAGAAGATGGCTGAAACTGGTAGACTGAAGAATGAAAAACGAATTATGAACACATTAAGCTCAATTGCCCAGAACATCGAGGTTCTCAGTAAAGAGAAGAAGATTGATCCGCAGATCATCATCGGCGCGATCGAAGATGCGGTGGTGACTGCTTCACGCAAACAGTTCAGGTCCGGCGAAGACCTGCACGCGCGTTACAACCAGGAGGCCGGGACGATCGAGCTCTACGCCGTCAAGATCGTGGTTGAACAGGTGGCCGATCCGTCGCGCGAGATGACCGTCTTCGAGGCGAACGACGAAGTGGGCGAGGGCGCCGAGGTCGGCGATATGCTCGAGCTGCCGCGCCCGATGGAGGACCTCGGACGAATCGCGGCCCAGACGGCCAAGCAGATCATTCTGCAGAAGGTTCGAGAAGCAGAGCGGAACAACGTGTATGAAGAATACATTGGTCGAGTGGGTGAACTGGTCAATGGCTTCGTCAAGCGGTTCGAGGGCGGCAAGGTGGTGGTCGACATCGGCAACGGGATCGAGGCCGTGATGCCCAAATCGCAGCAGTCGCGGATTGAGGCGTTCACCCAGGGCGAGCGGATCCGGGTCGTCATCCACAACGTCAATCGCGAGGCCAAGGGGCCGCAGATCGAGGTCTCCCGGACCAGTCCGGAACTGCTCAAGCGGCTCTTCGAGATGGAAGTGCCCGAGATCTACGACGGCACCGTGGTCATCAAAGCGGCCGTCCGGGAGCCCGGCGAACGCGCCAAGATCGCCGTGGTCTCGAACGAGCGCGACGTGGATCCGGTCGGCGCCTGCGTCGGCATGAAAGGGTCCCGCGTCCAATCGATCATCCGCGAATTGCGCGGCGAAAAGATCGATATTATTGAGTGGTCGGAAGATCCGGCGATCTTTGCCGCCAATGGGCTCTCGCCGGCCAAAGTCAGCAAGGTGACGGTCATCGATTTTGACGATAAGAAACTGCAGGTGACCGTCGAGAACGAACAGCAGAGCCTGGCGATCGGCAAACGCGGCCAGAACGTGAGGCTGGCGGCCAAACTCGTCGGCTGGGATATCGATATCCGCAGCGAAGAGGAGATGAAGCGCGAGATCGCCTCGCAGATGGAGCAGATGATCACGGCCCCGATCGTTCCGCTGTCATCGATCGAAGGAATTTCGCCGAGCGACTCGGCCACCCTGGCCGAACACGGAATCGAGACCATCGAGCAGTTGGCCGAAGCGACGCTCGACGAGATCTCCGAATGGTTGGATCTGAGTATTGACGACGCGCAAGATCTGATCGATATGGCAATTGCGATCACCGATGCGCGTCGAGCCCGGGCGAGTCAGGCGCCGGGCGCGGTGGATTCCCCGGCGGCCGATTCGGCCGAGGGGACGGCGGAGGTTGAAAGCGGCCTCTCCAAAGAGGGAAGCGAGGAAGGAGCCGCCGCGGCTCAGGATGGCGAACCCTCGGAAGTTGTTCTGGCGTCGGCTGAAGTTGTCGACGAGACCGCCCGACATGAAGAAGGTGAAGAAGATGAGAGGCGGGATGAGACCGATAAAAGTGAAGAAGAACCGAGCGATCGACGATGAGATGTTTCAAAGGTGAAAACCGCCATGAAGATCGTGGTCTACTTCAATTTGCACGATGGGGGGCTGATGTGAATACGCTTCTGCTTTGAGTCGCTTGAGTGAGGAAGAGTAGCGCGGGCAGTAAGTTTCAAAGCGTCGGCTCGAAACCCTAAGCACCGTTACGCGCAAACTCTTTCTGAAAGGTATCAATGGGTAAGGTCAGAATTTACGATTTGGCAAAAGAGTTAAAGCTGGAGAGTAAAAGAGTGCTTGAAGATGCTCGCCGTCTGGGCGTTGATGTAAGCGTGCCGTCCAACACACTCGATGAAAATATTGCAGCTAAAATCCGCGAAATGTACTATCCGAAGAAAGAGCAAACGGCGGCGCCACGATCCGCGCGCCTGATCAAGCATCATCCGGGAACAGGGCCGGCAGCCATGCCGGTGGAGGCACCAGTTGCTCCCGCACCTGTTGCACCACCACCAATAACCGAGACCACGACAGTTCCGCTTCCAGCTCCGGCTCCGGCCAAGGTCGTGCCAATTCCGCAGCCCGTGCCCGCGCCGGCTCCAGCTCCGGTGGCGCCACCGCCGCCGCCAGCTCCCGCGCCACAGGTCGTTCATGCGGCTCCGCCGACCGCCAAGACCGCGCCCGCGCCGGCCGAGATCCAACCGCCGATGGCGGTCAGCGAATCGGCCAAGCCGAGAATTGTCAAGCTCGCTCATCCGCAGCCGGTCTCGCCCAAAGCGGAACCCGCGCCGGCCCTGCCGGAACCGGAACCGCTTCCGGTCGAGGTCGAGGCCGCGCCGCCGGTGGTCGAACCCGTACCCGTTCCGGCACCGCCGGTCGCGGAGAAGGTGGCCGTACCGGAACCCGTGGCCGCTCAAGCCCAGGTTCAAGCTCCGGCTCCGGCTCCGGTTGAGCCCAGGGTCAAGCCCACGGAAGCCGTGACGCGGCCGTCGCCGCAGGTCCACTCGCCTCACTCGTCCCAGATGAAATCCGGGGGCGGTGCTGAAGCGAAGTCGACCGGGACCAAGGTCATCAAGCTGGTTCCGCCGACCCGGCCCATGCCGCCGAAGCCGCCTCCGAAACCGGCGCCGGCTCCGGTGCCCGCGCAGAAACCGGCTCAGCGGACCGACAACCGGCTCAATTCCCAGCAACGGGGCGGCCGACAGGAGATGCAGCGGGGCGGACGGCCGGAGGCTGCACGGACCGACGCCGGTGGACGCCATGACGGCGGCCGCCAGCATCAACAGCACGCGCCCGGGGCCCGGAACGACATGCAGCGGCCTTCGAATCGGATGGATGCGCACCGGGGGCCCAACCGGCCCGCGCCGGGAGGCGGCGGAGGGCCGCAGGGCCGCCCGCAGTTGAGAGAGGCGCCGCGCGATCCTCGCGACAAGGAAGTTCATATTCTGCCGTCCGGGGCGCAGCAGCGGACCGTCTACATTCCGCCCAAGGACCAGCGCCCGAAAGGCCGTCACCAGGTCCGCAAGGACAAGGAGAAGGAGAAAGAGGGACAGCAGAAGGTCATGCCGCGCCGGCAGGCGCAGATGGCCAATGCGGCGGCTCGCGCGCTGCCGGTCGACCTCAAACCGGTGCGTCTCGTCGAGGGCAGCACGGTCCGCGAGTTCGCCGAGAAGATCGAGGCCAAACCGCGCGATATCGTGACCATGCTCATGCAGCGCGGGGTCATGGCCACCATCAACCAGACCATCAGTCCCGACGTCGCGAAGAACATCGGGCGGGAGTACGGGTTTGACGTCTCGTTCGGAGATTACGAAGAGATGATCATCGAATCCGAGTTCGAGATCACGCCCGAAGCGATGGCCGATACCGACGATCGCGCGCCGGTGATCACGGTCATGGGACACGTCGATCACGGCAAGACCAGCCTGCTGGACGCCATTCGCCAGGCGCGGGTCGCCGAGGGCGAGGCCGGCGGCATCACGCAGCACATCGGCGCGTATTCGGTCCAGGTCGCCAATCCCGATAATCCGTCGGAGAAGCGCCGGGTGGTCTTCCTCGACACTCCCGGTCACGAGGCCTTCACCATGATGCGCGCGCGCGGAGCCAAGGTCACGGATATCGTGGTCCTGGTCGTCGCCGCCGATGACGGGGTCATGCCGCAGACGGTCGAGGCGATCGAACACGCCAAGGCCGCCGACGTCCCGATCCTGGTCGCGATCAATAAGATCGATAAGCCCGATGCCAATCCGGAACGAGTCAAGAAGGAACTGGCCGATCGGGGACTGTTGTGGGATAGCTGGGGCGGCCAGACGACCATGGTCGAAGTCTCGGCCAAGAAGAAGCAGAACATCAACGGGTTGCTGGAGATGATTCTGTTGACCGCCGACCTGCTCGAGCTGAAGGCCAATCCGAAGCGCATGGCCACGGGGACCGTGCTCGAAGCCAAGCTGGATCGGGGACGCGGCGCGGTGGCGACGGTGCTGATCCAGAACGGGACGCTGCGAATCGGCGAGCCGTTCATCGTCGGCAACTTTTTCGGCAAGGTTCGCGCCTTGATGAACGAGCACGGCGAGCGCGTGCAAGAGGCCGGCCCCGCCACGCCGGTCGAAGTGCTCGGTCTGGAAGGGGTCCCGGCGGCCGGCGATCAGTTCCAGGTCGTCGACGACGTGATCAAAGCGCAGCAGATTTCGCAGTTCCGCCAGTCGAAGGCGCGCACCACGGCTCTGGCCCGCACGGCGGCCCGGGGTCTCGATCAACTCGCCGCGCAGTTGGAGTCGGGCGAGGTCAAGGAACTGCTCGTCATCCTCAAGGCCGATGTCCAGGGCTCCTACGAGGTGCTCAAGGAGACGCTGATCAAGCTCTCCACCGAGAAGGTCAAGGTTCGGATCATCCGCTCCGGGGTCGGCGCGATCACCGAGTCGGATGTCTTGCAGGCCATCGTCTCGAACGCCACCGCCGCCAGCGCGGCCACGGTGATCATCGGTTTCAACGTGCGGCCCGAATCCCGCGCGGAAGAGATCGCCAAGCAGGAGGGCGTGGATATCCGGTTGCATTCGATCATCTACAAGGTCGAAGAGGAGATCCGCAACGCGATGCTCGGCCTGCTCGACGCCACGCTCAAGGAGGTCGTGATCGGCAAGGCGGAGGTCCGCGACGTGATCCGCGTCCCGAAGGTGGGCTCGGTCGCCGGGTGCATGGTCATCAACGGTTCGATCAAACGCACCGCGCACGCGCGTCTGATCCGGGACAACGTCGTGATCTTCGAGAGCCACATCGGCAGTCTGCGGCGCTTCAAAGACGACGCGAGCGAGGTTCAACAGGGTTACGAATGCGGAATCACCGTGGAACGGTTCAACGATTATAAGGTCGGTGATGTGATCGAGGCGTTCGTGACCGAAAAGGTCGCCCCGACCAAGCTGGACTAAAGCAGCGGGGCGCGTTGAGCGGGCGTCGACCGACCACGGCCCGCTGTCTACCGAAATATGCCGTATCGTTCGCAGAGATTGGCCGAAGAATTGAGGGACGGGATCAGCGCCATCATCGCACAGGAAGTGCGCGATCCGCGTATCGGCTTTGCGACTGTAACTCACGTTAAAGTCAGTTCTGATCTCCGCTACGCCCGCGTCTTCGTCAGCGTCTTCGGATCGCCCGAAGAGCAGAAGCAGACGCTGCAGGCGCTGGTCAGCGCGAGCAGTTATATTCGTAGGCAGATAGGTTTGCGTATCAGCAGGCTGCGCTACTTGCCGGAATTGACCTTTGCCTATGACGAATCTGTCGAACAAGGCGACCGGATGACGCAGCTCATTGAAGGAATTAAAAGGGAGCTACCGGAGGAGTGATTGCCGACTACCGATTGCCGGTCTGATTGCGGAGAGCAGCAGCTCTTCCATCCGCCGCCGCCATCGGCGCTCGCAATCCCCCATCCCCAATCCGCAATATGTTGGGCCAAGTCATCGAGTTAATTGAAAAGCACGAACGATTCGCCATCACCTCCCACATTCGGCCGGACGGTGACAGCCTCGGTTCCTCACTTGCCCTGTGCTGGATCTTGCGCGGACTGAAGAAAGACGCCGAGGTCATCATGTGCGACCATGTGCCGCATGCCTATTCCAGGCTGCCGGGCGCCGAGCATGTGCGAGTGGTGAGGGATATCGACCGGGTCTATGACGCCGTCTTCGTGATCGAGTGCAGCGACGTGACGCGTCCCGGATTGCCGAGTTTGAGCGATCAATTCGTGGTCAACATCGACCACCATTCGACGACGGTCCTCTTCGGCGATCTCAACTGGATCGATTCGACGGCCGCCGCCGTCGGCGAGATGATCTACAATCTCGCCAAGGCCATCGGTTCCAAGGTCACCTCCGAAATCGCCAGTTGCGTCTACGCCGCGCTGCTCACCGACACCGGATCCTTCCATTTCTCCAACACCACCGAGCGGACCTTCAAAATCGCGAGTGAGCTGGTTCGCCACGGCGCGCAGCCCGCGAAGCTCTCGCAGGCCATCTTCTACAACTATCCCTATGCCAAGGTTCGGCTGGTCGGCGAGGTGCTCTCGACTCTGAAACGTGATCAGTCGGGGCGGATCGCCTGGATCGTCATGACGAGCGACGCTTTGCAGCGGACCGGAGCCATGGAGGATGATTCGGATGGGATCATCAACTACCCGCTCACGGTCGGCGACGTCGAGGCCGTCGCCTTCTTCCGCGAACTGCCCAACTCGACCTACCGCATCAGTCTGCGGTCGAAGAACCGCGTCAACGTCGCCCGGGTCGCCGAGTATTTCGGCGGCGGCGGCCATTGCAATGCCGCGGGTTTTACCGTCGAGGCCGACATCGACCAGATCAGCGGCGAGGTGATCGAGAAGTTGCAAGAGGCGGTCGCGGATGCGCCGATGGGGAACGGACGCGAGATCAAGCCGAGATAAGTCGCCGGAAAATAAGAACCGCGAAACACGCGGAACACGCTGAAAAGATCCGATCGAGGTTTAGCGTGTTCCGCGTGTTTCGCGGTCTACATCATCGATTACCGGAACGTCAGTCCGAGACGGAAGGCGATGAAGTTGCCGCCGCCCCGGAACGGGACGTTGTCCCGAAATTCCAGCCGCATGCCGGTTTTCTTGGTGAACCAGTAGTTGGTTCCGACCCCGAAGTTGAGCGCGTTGGCGCTTCCCGAGAAGAAGCGCGAATAGCCGCCGGTCACGAACGGGTCGAATTTGCCGGCCTGGGGATCCTTCTCGAAGTGGTAGGAACCATTGACGGAGAAGATCCCGAACCCGTTGCGCAGCGACTGGAGCCGCCCGTTATATCCGATCTCGGCGCCGAGACCGACGCCTTTATAGACCAGGGCATCGACCCCGCCTCCGAATTGCAGTTGAGCGCTGGCGCCGCCGCCGGTCGCCACTCCCGGCGCGATGAAGACATAGGCCTGTGTGCGGCCCACGTCGCTGGTTTGAGCCGAAGCGAAGATGGGGATGACTGCCATGAGGGCGGCAGCCCAGATCAATTTGCGCATAAACTTCTCCTTCTCATCAGAACGGTAGTCGGATTTATCGTCAGATTTATTACACAACCAAGCTGATTGTACGGGGGGCGCGGCGAGGTCGGATGTTAGGAGAAGATTATAAACTCCCGGGGCCGGACCGTCGATGATGGGCCCCGACGACTGCGTACAATCCTTGCCGAATCGATAACAGCGAGTTAGCATACACCAAGATTCAAACAAGAGGACTGTTTCACCAACAACAATGAGATTGAGGAGTAGCGAGTGTTAAAATCACTTTCGTCTTCGATTATCGTCACGGTGCTGGGCCTCTACCTGGCGGCTTGCCAACTGAAACCAGTCGATCCCAGTGGGACCTGGCGAGGCTCGGTTAAGAACCCTTCGGGGGAAGATGTCGCCTTCACACTCGAAATTAAACGCGAAGGAGATCGGATCGACGGGGCGCTCGTCAATGGAGATGAACGCACCCCCGCCACCGGCGGCTCTTTCGACGGTCGGACCCTCAAATTACGCTTCGATTATTATGACGGAGAGCTGACGGCGGCGATCAGCGGCGATGCGTTGCAGGGCACCTTCGACCGGCAATGGCGAAAACAGCGGCTCACGCGTGAATTGCGGGCCACCCGGGCCCGGGCCGATGAGCGTCCGGCGGGGAGCCCGGCGGCCGGCGGGCCGGCCGATCTGACCGGCGAGTGGGTCTTGCAGGCTGTCGATTCCAAGCGTCAGGACTTCTGGCGGGCCGATTTCAAGCAACAGGGTCGTGAAGTCCGCGGCACGATCATCCCGGTGAGCGGCGATTGGGGCGAGATCGTCGGCACTTTCGAGAACCATCAACTGCGGCTCAACCGGTTCGACGGCATCAACTCCCGCGTCGTGATCGCCCGGTTGACCTCGACCGGCCGGCTGGAGGGCTGGGCCGATCTGGGACTCTTCGATCCGAAGAAGACGATCATCGGTGAACGACTCACCGCCCAGAGCGGCGCGAGCATCGCCACGCTGCCGGATCCGAACCGTTACACCCGGATGAGCAATCCGGCCGAACCGCTGCGCTTCAGTTTTCCGGGACTGGATGGAAAAACGGTCTCCTCCACCGACGCCCGCTTCAAGGACAAGGTGGTGGTGGTCTCGATCACCGGAAGCTGGTGTCCGAACTGTCATGAAGAAGCGCCCTTACTTCAGGAATTTTATCGGCGATACCAGGGACAGGGCCTGGAGGCCGTGGCCCTGGGCTTCGAGTATACGGGGGAGGGCGCGCGCGATCTGGCCCAACTCCAGATCTTCGCCAATCGCCATCACCTGACCTATCCGGTGCTGCTGGCGGGGTCGCTCGCGGAGGGCGAGATTCAACGACGGCTTCCCCAATTGGTCAATTTCGGCGCCTATCCCACCACGATCTTTATCGGGCGCGACGGGTTGGTCAAGCGGATTCATACCGGTTTTGAAGGGCGAGCCACGGGCGAGCGCTTCACCAAACTCAAGGCTGAATATGAAGAGTGGATCAAAGAGTTATTAGCGGACCGAGAGTTATCATAATTATAAATCTGGAGGACTCATTATGGCAGGCAGGATAAATCGT
>DATEFT010001047.1:0-4609 GCA_035280505.1 Blastocatellia bacterium
TCGGAGGTGAAGATCTGACGCAGGTCCATTTCGATCCCGGCCTGGATTTTGAGGGTCTGGGCCTGAGTCTCTCCGAGCTGGGAGGTGATCTCCTCGACCCGTTTCGGATCGAAATTCTCGCCGTAGATGGCCTCTTCCAACTGGCTCTCCAACTGATTCTGTTGTTGCCGATTCCGCACCAATTGATCGCCGATTCGCCGCCGGATCAATCTCAGACCCTGCTTTTGCGGGTCGGTCAGATCGAGTTGCCGGAGGATGATCAGGTAGGCCCCCGGCCGGCCGAATCCGGGGATCACCAGTTGCCGTTCTTCCCTGGAGAAGAAATCGACCATGCCGATTTTGCTGATCCCATCCAGGCTGTGTTTCTCGGGGCGGACGTTCTCCTTGAAGGTGGTCATCTCGATCTCGCCGCGAGTGGTCGTGTCGGTCCCCGGCGCCAGTTTATTGGCCTCCCGGCGCTCGGCGCGTTTCTGGATGCGCGCCGGTTTGCGTCTGGCGGGGCGGAGGATCTCCTGGGCCGAGGCGGTGGTTCGATCCAGGCAACAGGTGGCGCCGAAGAGCGCCAGCGCATAGAGAGTGGCCACGACTTGGGCCCCGAGTCCAGACGGCTTCATCTTCATTTCATCTCTCCCCATAGATCCTGAGGTTCGCTCATGGCCCAGAAGGAACGGATCGAGGGCCGGGTCCGGTTGGACCGCTTGATCTCGGCCTTGAGCCCGGCTTGCACGGCTTCGAGTTTCGCTTCGTGCTCGGCCTGAAGTTCGGTTTTGAGGTGGGAGAGCTGGGTTCGATACTCGGCCTGCAGTTGCTCCTGGATGGCGCCGCGCTCTTTGGCGACGGCCTCGTCGATCAGGGACTGGACCTGGGCCGAACTCAGCGCGCCGGCGCTCGGATTCCGGCCGGAACCCAGGCGGGGACCGGCCACCGAGAGGGCGAAGATCAGGACCGAGAGGGCGGCGGAGGCCAGGGCCACACCCCGCGCCCAGGCCGGAAACCATCTCATCAGTTCGCGTCCGATCTCCAGCCAGCGTTTCGAGAAGGAGAGTTCGGTCCGTGGAACCAGGCCCACCTGCCAGGTGCTCAGGTCGTCGCGCAAACGTCCGAAGACGCCGATCTCGCTGCGACAGGACGCGCATTCCCGGAGGTGGAGCGCGAAAGACTCATGTTCGGCGGCCGTGTCTTCGTCGTACAGATAGGCGATCAGGTCTTCTTTACGGCCGCAATCTTTCGGCGTCTTGTTTTCTGTTCTTATCTTCATGATGGCTTGTTCTGGCTCTGTGCCTTCCGCTCAGAGCGCGCCGCGGATCTTTTCGAGCCGGGTGCGCAGTTGTTGAAGCCCGGTATAGAGCCGTGATTTGACGGTGCTGACCGGGACTTGCAGAATTTCCGCGATCTCCGCGAAGGTCAACTCCTCATACTCTTTCATTATGATCACCTGTCTCATCTCCGCCGGCAAGGCCTGGAGCGCCCGGCGGACGATGACGGCGCGTTGATCGCGATGCAGGCGTTCGGGCAGGACCTCCGCCTCGGTATCGATCAGCTCGCATTTATGGCCCTCGTCGTCCTCCTGATCGATCGACTGCTCGAAAGCGTGGTTCTGTTTGCGGAGCCGGGAATGACAGGCATTGAGCGCGATCCGGTAGAGCCAGGAAGAGAACTTGGCCTCGCCGCGAAATTTACGCAGGTTGCGAAAGGCGGCGATAAAGGTCTCCTGGCAGACGTCGCGCGCATCTTCATCGCGCCCGAGCATGCGCAACGATAACCCGTAGATGGGGCGCTCCCATCTACGCACCAACAAACTGAAAGCGTCCGTTTCACCAGCGAGTGTGCGCTCGATGATCTGGTCGTCGCTGATCTCCATGTCTGACTCAGATCCGCCTTCCTTGACTCGTCGTTCGCGGGCTGCCTAAAACAGGGGCCTGGGCCAGCCGGTTGCCGCATTGATGATCTCTCTGCGATGCCGTTTTAGACGTCGAGGTGATCAGTAAAGTCGAAAAATTTTTGTTCAGTAAACGATTGGTGTCGATTCTCTGACCCTGGAGGCTGGGGGACCGGAGGCGGGCGAATCCGCCCGTGACTCACCCGGTCATTCAGGATGGTCGAAGTCGAGGTCGAGAGCGAGGCACCGTTGAACTCCACAACCGGCAGCCATTATCGCCCCGAAGACGAATCTCTGCCAAGATGAAGCTCGATTAATTCACTGGTTTTAATTCACGCTTCGGCCGGGAGGGCCTACCGGCGGCGAGGCTTCTGCCGTCTTCGGCGCTGCCCGCCTTCGGCAACCCAGACGATATACCAGATCCCGGCCAGATCGATGAAGAGGGCCAGTAGAATGAGCAGGGTAGTCAAGCTTTCCATATGGGTGATCACGTAAAGTTAGATGCTGCGTTAGACTTAATCCAAGCCCGCAGAGCTTAGACCGCGCGAAGACACCGCCAGACGTTGGCAATCTGGCAAACGGTAAGACTGGGGATCAATCTACCGCTCATCGAGCATGCGCCGACCTCTCAACGCACATACCCCAAGATCATGGATCTCATTACCGGATCTGTGTCGAACCGCAACCGAAAGGATTGCTATTAGTTGTTTGAATAAAAACGGTTAGGAGCGATACTACGTGCCGGGCGAGGGCTTCGATCCGGGGATGAGAAAGTGGTTCTGAAGCCGCTACTGGTCTGCTGCCCAAGCACTACTGACGCTAACAACCGATGCCTTTTTACTGTCTATCAACTCTTCATTCCGGCCGGCCTGATCATCGGCCATGCCAGATAGCGTCCCGGATGGTGGGGCCACCCCGGAAGCGCGAATCTACCATTTTGGACTGATTCAACGCAAGTGATATGCATTAGTATTAATCTGCTATTTCGGAGCGTCGGCCGGGGCTCATGGTTCTCACCTGTGCCGCAGACCACCTGAATTGATATGATCAGATGTGGTGGCTACATACTTAAACCTATGTCAGGGTCCGGGATGCATAATGAAAAGAGAGGAGAAAAAATCGGGTTTTAAGCTGTACGGTGGGCTAGATCCCAGGGAAATTCCAATATCTGGAATCTCGGAGGCTGCTCACTACCTGCAAATTCCTGTGCCTACGGAGGAGTCCGTTAGCGAGACATGACCAACGAAAAAGCACTTGCGACCGATGTGTCTACAAGTGCTTGATTCTGAGTGGCGTCCCGTACGGGATTTGAACCCGTGTTGCCGCCGTGAAAGGGCGATGTCCTGGACCGGGCTAGACGAACGGGACGCAAATTCGATGTTTCTGGTAACGGGCCTCTCGATCGTCGGTGATCCGCCACCCAAAACGAATGGCAGATCATACCGACCGTTGTCTGTTTCGTCAAGCAAACAAATGCCGCAGAAGTGGTCTGAATTCCGACTTCAGCCTCCGGCCTCGGCTTCGTCCTTCTTTCGGGTCCACATGCCCGCCAATTGTTCGGCTTCGGCTTTGGTCAAATTGTCGTAGATCTCGGCATCGCTGTTGATCACGCCGTCGACCAGTTCACGAACCTCCCAATCGGGCGCGTTCGGATTGAGACCCTGGCGGCCGGCGGTGAGCCGGACCTCGAAAGTGACCGTGGGTTGCTTTGGCATTAAGTGAAATTCCTCCCTTGTAAATCTGGATCGCCCCGAGTCTAAAGCACCTTCGCGGTCCGACGCAACGGTCGGCGATTCACAGCCGGGGGCGGGTGATGCCCAGTTTGCGCATTCGGTTGTTGAGCGTCGTGCGTTTCATTCCGAGCCGGGCGGCGGCTCCCGCCGGCCCGCCGATCACCCAGTTCGCCTCGCGCAGCACGCGCAGAATATGGTCGCGTTCGACCGTCTCCAGCACCGATGAGCCTCTGGTCTCGACCGCGATCTTGGCCGACTGTTTCAACTCGCCGAGCGGGATTTCGAGGACTCGGCCGCGCGAGAGCGTCACTCCCCGCTCGATCAGGTTCTGCAGCTCCCGAATATTGCCCGGCCAGTGATAGCTGGTGAGGGCGCTCATGGTCTCGGTCGGAATCCTTTCGATCGGTTTCTTCATCCGTTGGGCGAACTTGTGGGCGAAGAAGTGGATCAGGACCGGGATGTCTTCCGGGCGTTCGCGCAGCGGCGGCAGGGTGACCGGGAAGACGTTCAAGCGGTAGTAGAGGTCGCTCCGGAATCTCTTCTCCGCGACCATCTGTGACAGGTCGGCATTGGTCGCCGCGACGATGCGGACGTCGACATGCAGCGTCTGGGTGCCCCCCAGGCGTTCGATCTCGTGTTGCTCGATCGCGCGCAGCAGTTTCGGTTGCAGTTCGAGCGGCGCGTCGCCGATCTCGTCGAGGAAGAGGGTTCCACCCTGGGCCAGTTCGAAGCGTCCCTTGCGGCGTTCGATGGCGCCGGTAAAGGCGCCTCGCTCATGGCCGAACATCTCGCTCTCCAGCAATCCGGTGGGAATGGCCGCGCAGTTGATCTTGATCATCGTCCGTTCGCGGCGCGGGCTCAGGTTATGGATCGCGCGGGCGATCAACTCCTTGCCGGTGCCGGTCTCGCCGTAGATCAGCACGGTCGAATCGGTGCCCGCGACCGCCTCCACGTCCTGGAGCAGGCGTTTGAGCGCGGGGCTGTTGCCGATGATCTC
>DATEFT010001048.1:0-6662 GCA_035280505.1 Blastocatellia bacterium
GTCAGGCCAGCGCTTTGCCTTCGGCTTCCTTCGGATTCCACCTCGCGGTGGACACCCTTGCCGTTCGGCTAACGATTCCCCCTACCGGGTTCGTACGGGACTTTCACCCGCTAGTTGGTGCGCCCTGCCGGGCGCACAAAAACAAAGGTGCTGGCGAAGATCGCAAACTATTATGCGAAACGATCGACGCGGCCTGGAGTGAAGGGCGTTCTCGACTTGACCGACTCGCCATATCTCGATCTGGCGCTAGAACGACTGCCGGTTAGTGAAATATGGGGGGTCGGTTCCAGATATGCAGCCTTTTTGAATAAGAATGGGATCACGACCGCCCTCGACCTCCGCGGGGCCGACGACGAATGGATTCGCACCAACCTGACGATCGTAGGATTGAAGATAGTTCACGAACTCCGTGGAGTTCCCTGCTTTCCGCTGGAGATCATCCTACTGGTCAAAAAGAACATTAACTGTTCGAGAACGTTCGGCGTTGCGACGGATCGCTTTGATGAGGTTCAAGCGGCAGTGGCTTATTTCACCATACGGGCTGCGGAGAAGTTGCGGAGGCAGAAATTGGCTGCCGGGAATCTGTCAGTCTTTATCTCGACCGATCGGTTCCGGCGAGATTCTGCCCAATATTCAGCCAGTACGACTCTGGATGTCGCGCCACTGAGCGATTTCACGCCAGAACTGATCGCGCTGGCCGTAAAAGGGCTGGCGAAATATTTCGCCCTGAGCTCAAAATCCGGAAGGCCGGGATATTGCTCAGCGCGCTAGAACTGGCTGAAAGAATGACCAGACGACTATGGGGTGAAGAGCAATATGAAGATCAGCGGCGGCTGATGCAAGAGATTGACTCGCTGAACCGCAAATTCGGCCGGGACACCATCCGATGCGGAATATTTCCGAACGAGAAGGTTTGGGAAACCCGATTTGAGAAACGATCGCCGCGGTATACGACCAATTGGAATGAGATCTGTACAGCGATGGCAGAATGACCAATCAAAAATATTTTCAGCCCCCTGAAATTTTCGCCGATCTGCCACGTCTTCTATAAACGAAAGCCACCCCTCCACCTCTAGCCTCAGAACTCTTCCTTTTCAACTTAATAATTCTCCTCTTGGTTCAAATGCGCATTTGAATATAATTCAACCAGCGCATGCCTCGCAAAAACCTAACTAAAGAATTCTCGAGGAGGAGCATGTTTACTCTAGCGGAATACAAAGCAAAGATCGAAGAGATCAAGACCAGTGCCAGTTTGACCAACGACGAGAAGGTCGCCGCGCTTGATATTATTGCGACTGAGATCGAAGGGGCCGCCTGGCAGCCCCATTGTCGCGACGAAGCGCGCGGGATTGCGGGCGCCGCAGCCGCTGAAGCGAGGAGATTGGCGACATCTGACACCGATCTGTTTGCCGGTCTCAATGGCCTGCTCGGAAAAGGAATCGTTAAGCCAAACGCCTAACTGCTGTCAACAGATCAATTTTAAATGAACATCTCGAATATCAAATTCGACGACGATGAAATGAAACAGCTTTGGGAGATAGTTGAACGGCAACTCGGCTATCTTCCTAAAACTATTTCACCAGCCAATCTAGTCCGAGCCGCCCTGGGCTTTCCGTTACGCCAAAGAGGTGGCGCACGCGAGGGGACAGGGCCGAAACCGCGCACCAAACTAAAGAATCAGAATGAGAATGGCAAAAGATGAAATGTCCGGCCTGCAGGCCAGCGGCGATTTATGACCGCGATCGACTCGTTCTGGAAAAGATGTCTCAGAAAAAGTGGTAGGGCTCCAAACGCTGAGCGTTGAGACCTGATTTGGCAGAGTCCATTCTTACCCCCGGCAGCCTCGAAGATGCCGGGGATTTTGTTTTCGCCTCCCCGCCATGTAGACTTTCGTCAAAAAAAATCATCCGGAGTGAAATTTTTCATCGACTCAAATCAGGGATTTGAGTACCTTCCTGCCCGTGGTCGAGGCCACGAAGCAAAAACGAAACGTTAAAAGGAGACCGGTGACCTGCCGCCGCTGGTGCGCGGCGGGATGCGTCCAGGCGGCTGCGAGCCGGGGAACCAGCATGCGGCGAAGAAGAAATCGGCGGCAAAGAAATCCAGCCGCAACAAAAGGAGCAATCAATGATCGAGCAAATCAACAAATTGAGGCGTCAAGGTAAGGCGATGGCGGCCAAGAATCTGGGCAATGCGCTCGCAATGAGCGGCCGGCGGGACGATCTGACCTATGTGGTCCACGGCGAGAATGACGAGTTCTGGATCGTCGGCCCGGTGATGGCAGATCGGCTGGAAAAGGCAGGCTACGAGATCGTCGGCCGCTATGGGGCCGCAATTCGCTGACGAGAACAGACTGACCTCGATGATAGCGATTCACAACATTACAACTAACGCCGATGACTATAGCGCCGAGTTGAATCGATTCGGGCTCTGGTGGCCCGACTTTGAGGAGGTAGGGCTTCGTACTGTCTGGGCCGCCTTCGATGGTGAGGATCTGATCGGATTTGCAACCGTTGATGGCGACGGCCGCTGCTTCGCAATCGAAGTGGTTGGAGCGTGTCAGAGACGCGGCGTGGGTACGGCTCTAGTCGAAGCTGCAGGCTGCTATTGTCCAGTTGCCGATGAATGCCCTGGGTTCTGGTCTAAATTTTAACAGGAGAAACGAAGTGGAGAACATCAGAGTTGAAAATATCACGCACGATGGGTCAGGTCTCTACACAGCCCTTTTCAAAGGCGAGGAGATCCGCTTGCAGGCCAGGTTCGCCGGCGCGACGGCCGAAGGGATGGAAGATTCTGGGTATGTCCGGATCGAGGGAGACCTGGAATTGTGGGCCGAACTTACTCCCTTTGGCGAGGTGGTGGGAGTGGCTGGCCCGATCTCACTGGAATAGATCGGTGCGCGAATCTGCGCCATCGCTCAACTCTGGCAAGTCCTGAGAATCGTCAATCAGCATATCGGTGCAGACTCCGGCCAGTTTCGCATAGGCCAGAACGACCAGCGAGGGCGGATCGCGCTGGCCCCGCTCGTAGTCATCAACATCCTGGTCGGTCAGCTCATCCAGGCCCAACCTGCCCACCAGCGCGCCCAGGGTCAAACCCAGCGCAGCCCTGATCTGGAATAGTTTCCCAGGTAATCGCTCCGATCTCGGATGGCTCATGTGGTCATAAATGAGAGAAGGGAGACCGGACCACGGCTCCCCTCTCTCAGTCCCTCCTCTACCAGCGATGACTTATTTTGATCGCCTCAGCCACCGCTGAAGGCGGTAGAAGAGGGAGAAGCGTTGAGATTCGGACCATTCGCGGCTGGCCAGGTAGGATTCAACTCTGCCCTGCTCCATCACCCCTACCTGACCAGCCATCCCGTGCCGGAGCAGCCCCATAGTCATCTCTGACGCACGAGGAGGGCACAATCTATTCAACGGTGGCCAGACTACGACGCGCGCTGGAAGCCAGCGATCGTACCGAGTATATTCGGACAGTTTCAAAGAGGGGATATCAGTTTGTTGGTTCGGTGATAGAATCGGCCGATCGCCAAGAACCTAAAAACACAATGCCTGGCAGTGCGACTTTTCGTGACGGTTTTATCCGCGAACGGATTCTAGGGTTGAACGGAGCCACGTTCCTGAGCGCGGGCGATATCCGCCTCCGCGTTGGTGGGCGCAAGGCAGTGCCGGCCCGTCTATCGCATGAACGTGTCGCGCTTTGTCCAACGAAACCAGTGTTGCCTGCAGCCAGGTTCCTCGACGCCTCAAACTTTCCCGCTGATCGAGACAGTATCGTCTCTTCAGGCGCGCCGGTCTCCAGCGATTTAAGTGGATCGTATCTGCCAGTATTCGCGCTTGGTGACGATCCAAGTCCGGAGCGCAAACTGCTCATCTCTCGGGACGCAATGCCGTATCACTTCGCGACCGGCGAGGCCCATTCCGTCAATGTGATCTCAGGTTCCCAGGGCGGCAGACTGGTGTCGAAGAGAAACAATGCGGTTCTTGAATGGCACGAAAAGAAGCGGGTGAGAAGGCCGATCGGGTATATCGACTCGGCGGGCCGGCTCGCACGGGACTATATGTTGGTGATCCGGGCACCTCGGACTATAAGCGGTGGCGAAATTCTGATCATCGCGGGCCTGCACGGGCCTGCCACCCAGGCTTTTGAATTGCTCTTCGATGCCAACGCCTTTCCGGATCAAGAAATGCGCTGGCTCGCCGAGCAGATCGGTGATGAACCCTACTTCCAGGCGGTCTTTGAGGTTGATGACATCCAGCATCGAGCCCCGATGAGCCGAGCGAGCCAGCTCAGATGCTCACGGTTACTGCCGCCTCAACCGATCTACCTAACCCCGGACTTTTTCAGGAGCCCGATCCGATGAGCAGAATTATTGTCTTTTGCGGGCCGCCTCTCTCCGGCAAGTCGACCCTGGCCGCCCTATATGGCGCTGAAACCGGCGTCCCGGTGATGGAGATGGACCTGATCCGCCAGCGTCTAATGCCGGATTCGCAGCAGTCGAAACAGGACAGAGATATCGCATACGGATGTATGCACTTCACCGCTGAGCAGCTTCTACGTCACGGCATTCCTGAGGTCGCACTGGTTGCCACATACACACGTCGGGATATCCGTAGAGCTCTGATTGAGACGGTGGCTCAATGTGAGACTCAATTGTACGTTTTGCAATTCCGAGTCTCAGTGGAAGCCGCGGCCAAGCGGTTCGCAGCGCGCGCGACTGGTCACGCTGCGGTCGATTTGACCGCGCAGAGCGTTCGAGCCCAAGCCGCTGATTATCCTTACGATGATGCAGCGCCGATCCTCGACACGACAGGTCCGAGCATCGCTGATACGCTATCGATGGTGGCTCAATCGTTAGATCTCAACAATTCGCTGCAAGCTCTGGATAGATGGGTCAAACTCGCTAGTTGATACTTCGCCTTTCCAACATTCCCTTTCACAATTCGGCCCCACAATCCAAGAAGAATAGAGTAGGTGTAAATAGCCCTAACCGGTTTGGGGGCAATCAATGAGTATTCGTCCCCGGATGCGACCGAAAAGACTGGCTCAGAAACTACTCGCGATCCGAAAGGGCCTCGATCTGTCGCAGAATCAAATCCTCTTTCAACTGAAGGCGGGAAAAGAGAATGAATGGACCAGCATTACGCGGGAGAACATCTCCCGGTATGAGCGCGGCACGAATGAACCGCCGCTGCCGATCTTACTGAGATATGCCCAGATCGCTGGAGTGAGCACTGACTTGCTGATCGATGACGACTCAGAGCTGCCGAATCGATTTCCACTACCGAAAACGTCAAAGCGGACCACCTCCAAAAAGTAATGGGGGCGCTTTCGCGCCCCCGGTTCCGTAGCGTCCTCAGCCATAAGATATACCGCTACGAGTTAATTCGATTATAACTCTTCGTTATTTCACGTCAATATCGCCTATTTAGGAAGAGTCTCTGCCAAATCTGTAAACCCTTCTAGCACTTACTGCAACGCGCGCCAGGAGGGGCCTGGACGTGGCTTCTCTCTTACCGAGCCATCAGGATTTGGAGATTGCTCTCCGGGATGCCGCCAATAGACAGAATCTCTAGCTTATGCTTAAACTCCCTGATGCGACAAAACAAAAGTTTTGCGATAGATATCAAAATCAAAGCAGCCTGCGGGCATGAGTACAAGGCAAGATTTTATTACAACGACGAGCAAGATTTGCGTGAGCAATGCAGTATCTTCACACGTTTTGACTGCGCAGATTGTCACCTAAAGAAGCCGCCGCCTAAAATATCAAACCCTAAACAGCCTTAGCTTCTTGTGATCAAAGCATCCGGCCGCCCTTGCCCTGCTTGATGCGGACGCTGAAATCAATTGAGCGGTCGGCGTTGCCCGAATGGCGGATGTCCGAATCGAAGTACATCACCAGCCGCGTATCCCTCGACTTGTCCAGATAGATCCAGGCCTTACCTGGATCGTGCTCGTCCCAGAATTCGTGAAAGTCTTCCAGTTCGTCAGCATCTCTGTTTTTGAAGTTCAGTTCAAACGCCTCGAACGGCAATCCACCCGCGTCTTTGATCCGCGAATCCCTTGTCCGATCCTCCGCCTCGGAGATCAAAACGGTTTTCTTCCTGTCCCAATCAATCGGCGCGTGCGCGTCGGACAGAAGAAACTCCAGGACCGGAATTTCATAGACCCTGGGTTCTCCCCAGAGTTTGGTGAGGAGGTTCATCTTCTGTTAAAAGCTGGGGATGGATGCTTTGATTTCCTCCCCGCATCTGATTGCATTCGAGAAACTTACAGTCTCGGGGCACGAGATGACGATTGAGGCCAAGACGACGCGAGCAGTTGTTCATTGCCCCGAATGCCAACAACCGACCCAGAAAGTTCATAGTTCTTATCTGCGGCGCCCTCGCGATCTGCCGGCGGCAGGATTGCGCGTCCGCTTTCAACTCCACACTCGCAAATTCTTTTGTCAAAACACCGGCTGCCCTCGGACCATCTTCTGTGAGCGGCTGCCCGAGTACGCGGAAAAATACGCCCATTGCACCTCGCGATTGAATCAGCATCAAACCTGGCTAGGTCTCGCCCTCGGCGGAGAACTCGGGTCCAGGCTGGCAGACAAGATTGGCTATCAGGTGAGCGCCTCGACCTTGATCCAACGCGTTCGCAAGCTCGCGCCGCCG